>DASXUT010000019.1 GCA_036504675.1 Bacillota bacterium
GCGTCGAGATGGTGATGCCGGGTGACAACATCCGGATGGATATCGAGCTGATCACCCCGATCGCCATCGAAGAGGGTCTGCGCTTCGCCATCCGCGAGGGTGGGCGGACGGTCGCCTCGGGCGTCGTCACCACCGTCGTCGAGTAGCCGTCGTCGAGGCCGCCCGGGGTCGGCCCGGGCCCCCACCGGAATCGTCCGAAACCGCCCGGAGGCTCGTATGTCAATGGACAGTGAATATGTCACCGGTATAAGCGCATAACGGGACTGAGAAAATGTCACCCTCAGCGTTTCCGCGACTGGTTTAGCGTTGGCTCATGAGTTTTTGCCAACCGGGGTTCTTCTGACGTAGATAGGTCTCCAAAGGATCGGGCTGTGGCGCTGGCCGGAAGGGCTGGCGCCATGGATGGTTCTTGGCCGGCGGCTCAGCGACGGGTTTCGGCGGGGCGGCGGCCGGTGGGGCTTTCTTTTCTGCGGGCGGCCAGGCGAAAGGTTTCAAGGAGAGGTCTCATCTTTGTAGAGAGCCGTCAGGCGGCCGTCAAGGTGGGTCAGGACCGAGACCTTGTCTTTGGGACGAAGCAGGACGACGGAGCCTTTTCGGGTGAGCTGGTAGGTCGTGTTGTTGTAGGAGATGGTGGAGCCATTGGAGGCGCTGCGCTCTTCCCTGAAGGTCAGGATCTGGTCCAAGAGGCGCGGGGGAGGGGCCGGCCGATAGGCGGCTTCAGAAACGGCCGGGGCGACGGCGAACCGCGCGTTGTACTTCTTGATGTACTTGGGCAAGAAGAGGTTGGCCTGTTCCATGGTGCAGATGCCGGCCAGTCGCAGCTCGATCACGAGGCGCCCCTGGAGGGTCTCCCAGAGCCTTTCCACCCGGCCTTTGGCCTGTGGAGAGCCGGCCGGGATACGGTTGATTCCCAGGTCCTTGAGGATCCTACCGACCTGGGTCAGGATCTCCGTGCGGCCGATGAGTTGGTCTTCGACGGGGAGCTTGGCGGATGACGGCGACTGGAAGATGGTATGCCCGTCGGTGTAGACGTTGAGGGGCACGCCGTGATTGATGATCATCTGGCGGAAGGCTTCGAGGTATCCATGCATGTCTTCATGAGGCCGGAAATGAAGGCCTAGGACCGTGCTGGTGGCGTCATCGATGACCCCGTGAAGATCCATCTTTGGGCCGCGGCCCTCGAGCCAGTCGAAAGGGCTGGCGTCGGTCTGGACCAATATGCCTTCCTGGGGTTTTCGGCGCCTGGATCGGCGGCGCCGGGGAGGCCGGTGAACATAGCGGCTCTTGATGCCGACTGCCCCAAGGATGCGGCTGACGGTACGGTGGCTGAGCGAGATACCTTTGTACTCGGCCAGAAGCTCAGCCATCTGGCAATGGCTGGCTCCAGCGAAATCGGTCGTGGCCAGGGCGATCACCTGCTTTCGAGTGCCTTCTGGGACGGTATGCTTGGGCTTACGACCCCGGTTCTTGTGGGCGAGGGCGCGCGGCCCGACCTTCTTGAACCCCGCCTTAAGCCGCTTGACCTGCCGCTCGCTCAAGCCCAATGCCTCGGCCACCTCCTTGACCGTCTTGAGGCCCTCAACCGCCTGTCTTATCTCGTAAAGCCGGATCACTTCCTTGTCGCTCAAAGAAAAAATGTCCCCTCTCATGGTGACATTCTCTCAGTCCCACTTAAGGGTGACAATATCACAGTCCAACAACATGTCGATCAAGCGCAGCCTTGCCCCTGTCTATCGTTCGTGATATAATCCACACCAATTACACCTCGGGGAAGAAGACATTGGAGGGATCGGCGAATGGCGGCGGTCGGGGCCAGGGGAGCGAAGCCGGCGGATGGGGATCGGCGGCCGGGCGGGCCTCGGCCGGTGGCCTTTCAAGGCGAGCGTGGAGCCAACAGCGAGGATGCCATCGTCGGCCGTTTCGGGACGACGCCGGTGCTGCCTTGCCGGACCTTCGCCGCTGTCTTCGCCGCGGTCGAGGACGGGACGGCCCGCGCCGGCCTCGTTCCCATCGAGAATTCCCTGGCCGGCAGCATCACCGACACCTATGACCTCCTCCGCGCGTCGCCGTTGATCATCGCCGGCGAGGTCCTCCATCCCGTCGTCCACTGCCTGGTGGCCCTGCCCGGGCAGACCCTGGACCAGATCACCGAGGTTCTTTCCCATCCGCAAGCCCTCGCCCAGTGCGACGTCTTCCTCAAGGAGCACGGGCTGGAGCCGGTGGCCGCCAATGACACCGCCGGCAGCGCCCGTCTGGTGAGGGACCGCGGGATGAGGGGCACGGCGGCCATCTCGAGTCGCCGCGCGGCCGCGCTCTACGGGCTGGAGGTCCTGGCCGAGAGCGTCCAGACCAGCCGCGACAACGTCACCCGTTTCTATGTCATCGCCCATGAACCGGCCCCGAAGGGCCGGCATAACAAGACGGCCATCGTCTTCACCACCCCGAACCGTCCCGCCGCCCTCTTCTGGTGCCTCGGCGCGCTGGCCTGCCGGTCGATCAACCTGACCAAGCTGGAGTCGCGGCCCGGCCGGGAGCGGCCTTTCGAGTACGTGTTCCACGCCGAATTCGACGGGCACACCAGCGACGAGGACGTGGTCATGGCCCTCAAGGATCTCTCGGCCAAGGCCACGGGGCTCAAGGTCCTGGGATCGTTTCCGAAAGCCGACTGAGGCTGATTGAGCCGGAAGGCCTGAGGCGCCGAGCTCGCCGCCTCGTCTGGCTTATCGTCCCAGGGAAAAATTTTCGGTAACTTAAAGGATTTTCAGCCGGGGCCCCGAATAGACATTCTTCAATAACAGAACAGCTACTGGGCCTTACGGCCCAACGTTCGGAAGTGAGCCTAGGGTTCCGCACCGGGGAGTCGAAACATTCGCGACGTTCGCGGCATCCCCTGGCGGCCTGGACCAAGCGGCTCAACCGGCGGGCGTCCAACAGGGGGACCGGCCTCTGGTGACGGGCGGCTCGGCGGCACACCGTGGGTATAAAAGACCCGTGGCAAGTTCCAATCTCGGGATTTGCTGGGGTCTTTTTCTTATTACCCTTTTATTCTTTTCCTGGTCTTACCAACCATGAGATCGCGAGGTGATAACGCTTGAAGCAAATCATCGCCGTACTGGTCCAAAACAGCCCGGGCGTCTTGGCCCGGGTGGCCGGCCTCTTCGCGAGGCGCGGGTTCAACATCGACAGCCTCGCCGTGGGGGTCACCGACAACCCGGCCGTCTCCCGGATGACCATTGCCTTCGAGGGCGACGCCAGGGTCCAGGAGCAGGTCTCCAAGCAATTGAACAAGCTGATCGATGTCCGCAAGGTGTCGGAGCTGACCCCATCGGTGGCCATCTCTCGCGAGCTGGCCATGGTCAAGGTCCACGCCGAGCCGGCCCGCCGGGAGCAAATCGTCCAGCTGGTCAACTTGTTCCGGGCCAAGATCATCGACGTCAACCGACGGTCGCTGGTGGTCGAGGTCTCCGGTGACCATGAGAAGGTCGAGGCGCTCCTGGCCATGCTCCGCGAGTTCGGGTTGATGGAAGTCGTCCGCACCGGTCAGATCGCCATGGAACGGGGTTCCTCGGTGACCGCTCTGCCCGAACGGATGAGGGCCGAACGGCCCCAGGAAGAGGATATCCAACCTTCACTGGCTTACGCCGCCGAGGGCAACACATCTAAGAGGGGGTTGACGCAATGAACCGGGTTTACTACGACCAGGATGGCGATATGAGCCTGCTCAAGGGGAAGACCGTGGCCATCATCGGCTATGGCAGCCAGGGCCACGCTCACGCCCAGAACCTTCGGGACAGCGGGGTCGACGTCGTCGTCGGTCTCCGTCCGACCAGCCCGCGCTGGGAGCAGGTGAAGGCCGACGGGCTGAAGGTGGCCCCGACCGCCGAGGCCGCCGCCAAGGGCGACATCATCGTTATCCTCATGCAGGACGATAAGCACGCCGAAGTCTACGAACGCGACATCAAGCCGTCCCTGAAGGCCGGCAAGGCGCTCGTGGTCGCCCATGGCTTCACGGTGCTCTACCACCAGGTCACTCCGCCCGAAGACATCGACGTCTTCATGATCGCCCCGAAGAGCCCAGGCCACCTGGTCCGCCGGATGTACGTGGACGGAGCCGGGGTACCCGGGCTTCTGGCTGTCCATCAGGACTACACCGGCAAGGCCAAGGCCGTGGCCCTGGCCTACGCCCGCGGGATCGGCTGCACCAGGGCCGGGGTCATCGAGACGACCTTCCGCGAGGAGACCGAGACCGACCTCTTCGGCGAGCAGGCCGTCCTCTGCGGCGGCGTGACCGCCTTGATCAAGGCCGGGTTCGAGACCCTGACCGAGGCCGGCTACCAGCCGGAGATCGCCTACTTCGAGTGCCTCAACGAGCTGAAGTTGATCGTCGACCTCATCTACGAAGGCGGGCTGTCGTGGATGCGCTACTCGGTGAGCGACACGGCCGAGTGGGGCGACTACTCGCGTGGACCGCGGGTCGTCAACGACGCGGTCAAGGCGGAGATGCGGAAGATGCTCAAGGAAATCCAGAACGGCGAGTTCGCCCGGGAGTGGATCCTCGAGAACAAGGCCGGCCGGCCGGCTTACTGGGCGATCAAGGGCGCCGAGGCCGAACACCCCATCGAGAAAGTCGGGGCGGAGCTACGGGCGATGATGCCGTGGCTCAAGAAGAACAAGAAGGGATAAGCGGCCATGAGTGAGCGGGTCTACATCTTCGATACCACCCTCCGCGACGGCGAACAATCACCGGGCGTCGCCCTGACCGTCCCCGAGAAGCTCGAGGTGGCTCGGCAGCTGGCTCGCCTCGGGGTCGACGTCATCGAGGCCGGCTTCCCCATCTCTTCGCCGGGGGACTTCGCCGCCGTCAAGGCCGTGGCCGATGAAGTCCGCGGACCGGTCATCACCGGGCTCGCCCGGACCGACCGGGCGGACATCGACCGGGCCTGGGAAGCCGTGCGCGGCGCGGCCAAGCCGCGGGTCCACATCTTCATCGCCACCTCCGAAATCCACATGAAGCACAAGCTGAACAAGGTCCCGACCGAGGTCATCACAGCCACTCGGGAGGCCGTCAGCTACGCCGTCTCCCTCGGCGCCGAGGTCGAGTTCTCGGCCGAGGACGCCACCCGCTCTGATCCCGACTTCCTGGTCCGGGTCTTCCGTGAGGCGACTCGGGCGGGAGCGACCATCCTCAACGTCCCCGACACGGTCGGCTATACCACCCCCGGGGAGTTCGGTCGGCTCATCCGATACCTGAGGGACCATGTCGACGTCCCCTGCTTCTCCGTCCACTGCCATAACGACCTCGGCTTGGCCACGGCCAACTCGCTGGCGGCCGTCGAGGCCGGGGCGACCCAGGTGGAATGCACGGTCAACGGGATCGGGGAACGGGCCGGCAACACCTCCCTCGAGGAAGTGGTGATGGCCCTCCGGACGCGCCGCGAGCGCTACGACTGCGGCACCGGGGTCGACACCCGCCAGATCGCCCGCTCCAGCCACCTGGTCGTCCGCCTGACGGGGATGAAGGTCCAGCCGAACAAGGCCATCGTCGGGGCCAACGCCTTCGCCCACCAGTCCGGCATCCACCAGGACGGCGTCCTGAAGATGCCCCTCACCTACGAGATCATGAAACCGGAGGACGTCGGGTTGGTCGGCAACTCGATCGTCCTCGGCAAGCTGTCCGGCCGACACGCCCTGCAAAAGCACCTCTCCGACCTCGGCTACGAGCTCGACCAGGCCCAGTTGAAGCGGGTCTTCGTCCGCTTCAAGGAGCTGGCCGACAAGAAGCGAGACCTCAGCGACCTGGACCTGGTGGCCCTGGTCGAGGACGAGTCCGTCGGGGTGGCGGAAGCCGATCAGGGGACCTGGACCCTCGAGGAGATGCAGTTCGTCTCGGGTTCGAGAGTAATCCCGACGGCCACCGTCCTCCTGGGCACACCGGACGGGCCGCGCAAGGAAGCCTCATCGGGCCTCGGTCCGGTCGACGCGGTCTTCGCCGCCATCGCCCGGGCCTCGGGCACCGAGCCGAAGCTCTTGGACTACGACCTCAAGGCCGTCACCAGCGGCCGGGACGCCCTCGGCGAGGTCGTCCTGAAGCTCGGGCTGAACGGGCGGACCGCGATCGGCCACGGAGTCAGTACCGACGTCATCGAAGCCAGCGCCAGGGCCTATATGGCGGCGTTCAACAAGCTGATGGGCGGACCCGCCACCGGGAAGCCGGTCGGCGAGGCCGCCAAGACGGTCGGCGAGGCCGTTGAACGGGCGGCCCAAAGCCTGTCCGCCGATGGAGGTGAGCCGGTTGAATACCGAAGGGCCGCAGGGCAAGCGGCCGGGGGCCAGTCTGACTGAGAAGATCCTCAGCCGGGCGGCCGGTCGTCCGGTGCGGGCCGGCGACCTCATCGAAGGCCGGGCCGATCTGATCCTGGCCAACGACATCACCGGGCCGGTGGCCATCCACGAATTCGAGCGTCTGGGCGGCGTTCCGGTGGCCGACCCCGACCGGGTCGTGCTGGTGGCCGACCACTTCACCCCGAACAAGGACATCGCCTCGGCGGGGCTGGCCAAGACCCTCCGCGAGTTCGCCGCCAGGCATGGGATCAAGAAGCATTACGACACGGGTCGCGGGGGCGTCGAGCACGCCCTTCTGCCTGAGGCCGGGCTGGTTGAGCCCGGCCAGGTGATCATCGGCGGGGATTCCCACACCTGCACTTACGGCGCCCTCGGGGCCTTCGCCACGGGGGTCGGGAGCACCGACGTGGCCGTGGCCATGGCCACCGGGATGGCCTGGTTCAAGGTCCCGGAGACGATCCGGGTCACCCTGACCGGGAAGACCGGCCCCTGGGTCGAGGCCAAGGACCTGACTCTGGCCGTCCTGGCCCGGTTGGGGGTCGAGGGGGCCAACTACGCCGCCGTCGAGTACGACGGCGAGGCCATCGCCGCCCTTTCCATCGAGGGCCGGCTGACCCTCTGCAACATGGGCATCGAGATGGGGGCGAAGAACGCCATCATCGCCCCGGACGACAAGGCCTGGGAGTACGTGGGCCAGGCAGGCCCGGCCGACGCGGCGGGTCTGCGTTCCGACCCCGACGTCGTCTACCTCTCCGAGATCGTCATCGACGCCTCGGCGGTCGAGCCCATGGTCGCCCTCCCCCACCTGCCCTCCAACGGACGACCGGCGGGCAGCGTCGGCCGGATCCCCATTGATCAGGTGGTCATCGGCTCCTGCACCAACGGCCGCATCGAGGACTTGCGTAAGGCGGCCAGCGTCCTGCGCGGGCGCAAGGTCAGTCCGACGGTCCGCTGCCTGATCATCCCGGCCACCCAGCGAGTCTACCTGCAGGCTGCCCGCGAGGGACTGCTCGAGGCCTTCGTCGAGGCCGGTGCCGCGGTCAGCGCGCCGACCTGCGGTCCCTGCCTCGGCGGGCACATGGGGGTCCTGGCCGCCGGCGAGCGCTGCGTGTCGACGACCAACCGCAACTTCGTCGGCCGGATGGGTCACCCGTCGAGCGAGGTCTACCTGGCCGGCCCGGCCGTCGCGGCGGCTTCGGCCATCGCCGGCCGGGTGGCCGACCCGCGGGAGGTGGTCGCGTGAGCCGCGTCTGGAAATACGGCGACAACGTCGACACTGACGTGATCATCCCGGCCCGCTACCTGAACAGCCCGGACCCGGCCGAACTGGGTCGGCACTGCCTCGAGGACCTGGACCCCGGCTTCCGCTCGGCGGTCCTCCCGGGCGACGTCATCGTCGCCGGACGCAACTTCGGCTGCGGCAGTTCCCGCGAACACGCCCCGCTGGCCATCAAGGCGGCCGGGGTCGGCGCGGTCATCGCCGCCTCCTTCGCCCGCATCTTCTTCCGGAACGCCGTCAACATCGGCCTCCCGATCATCGAGTCGCCCGAAGCCTCGGCCGCTCTTGAGAACGGCCGCCGGGTCGCCGTCGACCTGGCCGCCGGCCTGGTCCATGACCTCGGCGACGGTCGGACCTGGAAGGTCAAGCCTTTGCCGCCCTTCGTCCTGGAGATCGTCCAGGCCGGCGGCCTGATTCCCCTGACCCAGCAGCGCCTGGCCGAACAGTCTCGAAATCCGACCTGAAAGGGGTGTCCTGAAGATGATTGCCGTGCTCTCCGGGGATGGAATCGGTCCAGAGGTATGTGAGCAGGCCATTCGGGCCCTCCGGGCGGCCGGGGACCGGTTCGGCTTGAAGCTCACCTTCGAGGAGCGGCCTTTCGGTGGGAAGGCCATCGACGAGACCGGGGTGCCCCTCCCGGAGGAGACCCTCGCGGCCTGCCGGCGGGCCCACGCCGTGCTTCTAGGGGCGGCCGGCGGACCCAAGTGGGACGGGCTTCCGCCGGAGATCCGACCCGAGCGCGGGCTGCTTGATCTGCGCCAGGAGATGCGGACCTTCGCCAACCTGCGCCCGGTCTATCTCCCCGAGGTCGGCTTCACCTCGTCGCCGCTGCGGCCTGAGCTGACCTCGGGCGGCATCGACGTCCTGGTCGTCCGGGAGCTCACCGGCGGACTCTACTTCGGCGACAAGAAGCGCTGGGACGGGAACGACCCGGGGGCCTCGGACGTGCTGTCCTACACGGTCGCGCAGATCGAGCGCATCGCCAGGGTGGCCTTCGGGCTCGCCGGCTCGCGGCGCGGCCGGGTCACCTCGGTCGACAAGGCCAACGTCCTCCTGACCAGCCGCCTGTGGCGGGAAGTCGTCACCGAGGTGGCCGCCGACTACCCGGAGATCGAGCTCGACCACATGTACGTGGACAACTGCGCCCACCTGATGGTCCGTGACCCGCGGCGGTTCGACGTCATCCTGACCGAGAACACCTTCGGGGACATCCTCAGCGACCTGGGCGGCGGGCTGGTCGGCAGTCTCGGCCTCCTTCCCTCGGCCAGCCTCGGCGAGGGGGGCCCGGGCATCTACGAACCGGTTCATGGCTCCGCCCCGGACATCGCCGGCCGGTCCCTGGCCAACCCGTGCGGGGCCATCCTTTCCGTGGCCATGCTGGCCCGCTTCTCGCTCGGCCGGGAGGACATCGCCCGGGTCATCGAGGACGCCGTCTGGTCCGTCCTGGCCGACGGCGTCCATACCAGCGACCTGACCTCCGGGAACGGGCACCAGCCCGTCTCCACCGAAGTCTTCGGGGACCTGGTCATCAGGGAGATCAACCAGGCCGGAGCCAACGACGCGTCCGGCTCCACCGACGGCACCGATCAAGGCGATGGGAACCGGGGGCTCGGCCGGAGCGGCGGCCACGGTGCCCGCCGCAATCGACTCGCCGGCCGAAGCCGCTTTGTCGGCCAGACCCGGCCGTTCACCGAAGGGAGATGGCAGATGTGAGCATCCAAATCTATATCGACGGCAAGTTCTACCCGAAGGCTGAGGCCAAGGTCTCCGTCTTCGATCACGGCTTCCTATACGGGGATGGTGTCTTCGAAGGGATCCGGGCCTACAACGGCCGGGTCTGGAAGCTCGACGAACACATCAAGCGGCTGTACGAAGGGGCCAAGGCGATCCTCCTGACCATCCCGCTGACCCCGGCCGAGATGACCGAGGCCGTCCTGGAGACCCTCCGTCGCAGTTCGCTCGATGAGGGCTACATCCGTCTGATCGTCTCGCGCGGCGTCGGCGACCTGGGCCTCGACCCGCGGAAGTGCCTGCGGGCCTCGGTCGTCATCATCGCCGACCGGATCACCATCTACCCGCAGGAACTCTATGACAAGGGGCTCAAGGTGGTCACCGTGGCCACCAGGCGGAACCACAGCGAGGCCCTGAGCCCGCGGATGAAGTCCCTCAACTACCTGAACAACATCATGGGCAAGATGGAGGCCAATCACCTCGGCTACCCTGAGGTCCTGATGCTCAACTCCGAGGGGTACGTGACCGAGGGGACCAGCGATAACCTCTTCATCGTCCGCCACGGCGAACTGCTGACGGCGCCGATCACCGCCTGCATCCTCGAGGGGATCACCCGTAACACCATCATCAAGCTCGCCGCGGAGCTCGGCATCCCCTTCCGTGAGACCCTCTTCAACCGGGTCGACGTCTTCACCGCCGAGGAATGCTTCCTCACCGGCACGGCCGCCGAGGCCATCGCCGTGACCGAGGTCGACGGCCGGGTCATCGGCGACGGCGTGCCCGGGTCGATCACCACCCGGCTGATCTCCGCCTTCCGCGCCCGCACTTTGGTCGAGGGCACTCCCATCTGGCCGGCCGGGCAGGTCCGGAACCTGGCCAGAGCGGCCGGCGGCGAAGGGCAGGGTTGATCATGGCCCGTTCCAATCCCGTCAGGCCCGCTCCCGCCGGACCGCTCACCGCCGGCCTGGAGCGGGCTCCTCACCGTTCCCTCCTGCGCGCCCTGGGCCTGACCGATGCCGAGATGGCCGGGCCCTTCGTCGGCGTGGCCAGCGCCTTCAGCGAACTGGTTCCGGGACACCTTCACCTGCGGTCCCTGACCGAGGCGGTCAAGGCCGGCGTGCGGCTGGCCGGCGGGGTGCCCCTGGAGTTCCCGGTCATCGGCGTCTGCGACGGCCTGGCGATGAACCACGCCGGGATGAAGTACTCCCTGGCCACCCGGGAGCTCATCGCCGACTCGGTTGAGGCGATGGCCGTCGGGCACGCCCTCGACGCCCTGGTCCTCATCCCCAACTGCGACAAGATCATCCCCGGGATGCTCATGGCGGCCGCCCGGGTGAACCTCCCCGCGGCCCTCGTCAGCGGCGGCCCGATGCTGGCCGGCCGGCACGACGGGCGGGCCGTCGACCTGTCGACGGTCTTTGAAGCCGTCGGGGCGGTCAAGGCCGGCCGCCTCGACCCGGGCAAGCTCGACGAACTGGAGACGGCGGCCTGCCCCGGCTGCGGTTCATGCTCCGGGATGTTCACCGCCAACTCGATGAACTGCCTCACCGAGGCCATCGGCATGGCCCTCCCCGGCAACGGGACGATCCCGGCCGTCTCGGCGGCCCGCGTCCGGCTGGCCAAGGAGACTGGGGCCGCGGCCGTACGGGCCCTCCGGCACGGGATCAGACCTCGGGACGTGATCACCCCGGCCGCGGTCCGGAACGGCCTGGCCCTCGACATGGCCCTCGGCTGCTCGAGCAACACGGTCCTCCATCTCCTGGCCATCGCCCGCGAGGCCGGTCTGGGGATGGATCTGAGCTGGGTCGAGGAGGTCGGGCGACATACGCCTCAGCTCTGCCTCCTCCGTCCGGCCGGCCCCCACCACCTCCAGGACCTCGACGAGGCCGGCGGGGTCTCCGAAGTGATGGCCCGCCTGCTGGCCGCGGGTCTGATCGATGGGCGCACCTTCACCGTCGGCGGGCGGGCCCTCAAGGACGTCCTGGCTGAAGCCACGGCGCGCGGCCGGGCCGGCACGGCCCCCGGACGGAACAGCGCCGGGGCCGAGGTCATCCGGGAGCTGGCCAATCCCCACTCGAAGGACGGCGGCCTGGCCATCCTCCGCGGCAACCTGGCCCCCGGCGGGGCCGTCGTGAAAGCTGGGGCGGTCCGCCCGGAGATGCTCGTCCACAGCGGCCCGGCCCGGGTCTATGAGAGCGAAGAGGCCTCGATGAAGGCGATCATGGACGGTCTCGTCCGTCCCGGCGACGTCCTCGTCATCCGCTATGAGGGCCCGCAGGGTGGGCCGGGGATGCGGGAGATGCTCTCCCCCACCGCGGCCCTGGCCGGCATGGGCCTCGATGACCGAGTCGCTTTGTTGACCGACGGGCGTTTCTCGGGAGCGACCCGGGGCGCGGCCATCGGCCACATCGTCCCGGAAGCCGCCGTCGGCGGTCCCATCGCCCTGGTTGAAGACGGCGACGTGGTCGCCATCGACATCCCCGGTCATCGGCTCGAGCTGAAGGTCTCCGAGGAGGCCCTGGCCGAGCGGCGGCGGGCCTGGAAGCCGCGTCCCCCGGCCACCGACAGCCCCTTTCTCCGCCGCTACGCCGGTCTGGTCGGCCCGGCCTCGTCCGGGGCCGTGCTTGATGACGGGTCGAAGGGCCGCGACAAGTCGTCGGCCAAGGAGGTCGGACGATGAAGGTCACCGGCGCACAGGCCCTTTTCAAGAGCCTCCTCGAGGAGGACGTCGAGGTCATCTTCGGCTATCCGGGCGGCCAGGTCCTCGAGATCTACGACGCCCTCCCGCAGTTCCCCATCAGGCACATCCTCACCAGGCACGAGCAGGGGGCCGTCCACGCCGCCGACGGCTTCGCCAGAGCCACCGGCAAGGTCGGTGTCTGCCTGGCGACCTCCGGCCCCGGAGCGGCCAACCTCGTCACCGGGCTGGCCACGGCCTACATGGACTCGACCCCGCTGGTCGCCCTGACCGGACAGGTGTCCACGGCTTTGCTCGGCCGCGATGCCTTCCAAGAGTCCGACCTGACCGGGATCACGATGCCCATCACCAAGCACAATTATCTGGTCAAGGACCCGGCCGACCTGCCCCGGATCATCAAGGAGGCCTTCCACATCGCCTCGACCGGCCGGCCCGGGCCGGTCCTGGTCGACATCCCGCGCGACGTTCAGATGGGCAAGGTGACTTTCCGCTATCCCAGCGAGGTCAGCCTGCCCGGTTACAAGCCGACCTTCTACGGCCATCCGGCCCAGATCACCCAGGCGGCCAAGGCCCTCGGCGCGGCCGAGCGGCCGCTGATCCTGGCCGGCGGCGGGGTGACCTCGTCCGGGGCCCACGAGATTCTGATGGACCTGGCCGAGAAGCTGTCCATCCCCGTCGTCAGCACGCTCCTCGGTCTCGGGACCATCCCCGCCGACCATCCGCTCTTCCTGGGGATGCTCGGCATGCACGGGACCTACCGGGCCAACCGGGCGGTCCACGAGGCCGACCTGCTCCTGGCCGTCGGGACTCGCTTCTCCGACCGGGTCACCGGTCCGACCGACCAGTTCGCCGCCAAGGCCAAGATCATCCACGTCGACGTCGACCCGGCGGAGATCGGCAAGAACGTCCAGGTCGACATCCCGGTCGTCGGTGACGCCCGGCAGATCCTCGAGGTCCTGACCGACAAGGTCGGCGAGACCAAGCCAGACGTGGCCGAGTGGCTGGCCGAGATCCGCTCGTGGCACGCCGACGGGCAATCGGAGGTCGACGACGAATCCCCGGTTAACCCGCCGGCGGCCATCCGGTGGATCGCCGAGGCGGCCGGTCAGGAGGCCGTCATCGTCACCGACGTCGGCCAGCATCAGATGTGGACCGCACAGCATTGGCCGGTCCGCCGCCCCCACACCTTGATCAGCTCAGGCGGCCTCGGGACGATGGGCTTCGGGCTACCGGCGGCCATTGGCGCCAAGGTTGGGCGGCCCGACGCCCCGGTCGTCCTGATCACCGGCGACGGCAGCTTCCAGATGAACGTCCAGGAGCTTGGGACGATGGCCGCCGAGGGCATCGCCCTCAAGATCTTCCTCTTCAACAACGGCAGTCTGGGCATGGTCCGGCAATGGCAGGACCTCTTCCTCAACGGCCGCCTGTCTCAGATCAACCTGCGCGGCTGGCCGGACTTCATCCGGTTGGTCGAGGCTTACGGCCTCAAGGCGAGCCGGGTGGAGCGGCATGGTCAACTGAAGTCGGTCCTGAAGACGGCCATGGGCACCCCGGAGGCCCACTTCGTCGAGTGCCAGATCGACCCGGACGAGAAGGTCTTCCCGATGGTCCCGCCGGGCAAGTCCACGATGGAGATGATTCTCGGGCCGGGTTAGTGCCTCGGGGCGAGGTTCCTAGGTACGGGGAAAAAGAAGGGCCGGCCGCGGGTGAGCGGCCGGTCTTCTCGTTTGTTGTGGGGGCCTTGCCGGTCAGCGGAGCTCGGCCGGGAAGCGGTCGGCCATGTGGCTGAGGAGGTCGGCCTTGGCCATCAAGACGCCAGGCGTCAGGTTGGGCAGGGTGAAGACGGCCGCCATCTGGCTGAGCCACTCGGGATGGCCGAGCAGGTCGGTCACCTGTTCCTCGAGGTGCTTCATGTAGTCGATGGGGTAGACGCGGGCGGACAGGAAGCAGAGCTGAATCAGGTAGCGGAAGGCGATCATCACCCGCTCGAGGCCGTGGAAGAGGAGCCCGCGGCGGGCCATCTGTCGGATGTTGTCGATGTTCCAGGCGAAGTCCTTGCTGACGGCTTCCAGCCTGGCCAGGCGGATGTCCTCGCCGACGTACGGCAGGAAGCGCTGACGCCAGGCCGCCCAATGGCCCCCGCGGTCGAAGAGCGGCGTGGAGTAGACGGCGAAGTTGCCCACCGCCAGCTCGAAGTCGTCCTCTCGGGGGAGTCGCCCGCCCGGCCGCAGGTCGCCGTCGGTATAGGTCAGGTCGGCCCGGACCCTCTCGAAATGGACCATCGCCCCGTCCAGGCCGGCCACCACCTCGAGCGCGCCCACCGATGAGAGCCCCTGGGGAAGGTACTCCCCGGGGGTGACGAAGACCGTTAGGTCCAGGCACGACTCGGGGACCCCCCGCCCCCTGGCCAGGGATCCGGAGAGGAGGACGGCCAGGACCCGCGGGTCGGCGGAGAGGCTCCGGGTCAGTTCCCCGGCCAGGCGCTCGTGCTCGGGGGTCGGATAGGACGGCGCCACCCGGACACCTTTGGCCACTGGTTCTAACCTCCTGGGTCGGCGGACTATCACCAGACCGGCTCATTCAGGCTTGACCTTGGGCCCGACTTATCATAGGATATTTGAAGATAGGCAATAAAGGGAAGGGGTGGTACCCCATGCGGGAAAACGGGGAGAAGCTGCTGACCGTGCAGGAAGCCTCACGGGCCCTGGGGGTCACGGCCAAGTCGGTCCGGGACTTCATCGCCTCCGGCGAGCTCAGAGCGAGCAAGATCGGGCAGTGGAAGATCGGGCAGGCCGACCTCGACGCCTTCGTCGAATCGCGCTCGGCCCGCCGGCCGGGCCTCGAAGTGTCCCTCGACGTCCGGGTCGTCGCCCGGCTCGATAAAGTCAGCGCTCTGGCCCAATCGATTATCGAGTTGATCCAGCGTGAGGGTCAGACCTGTGAGTTCTCCTACCAGCTGACGGGCGGCGCGGGCGTCTTTCGCCTGACGGCCCCGCCGGCCTTCCTCGGGCGGGTCCTCAACGCGCTGAAGCCATATGCCCCGGTCGCCAACGGTCGCCTCGCCGAGTTGGCCCTGGATCGGGAGTAGAGGGGGCCGGGAGGTACCCCTTACCACAGCATTCGACAGAGCTTGCCCCAATCCCTTCCAGTATCCCCATTGATAACCACCCAGCCGGCCCGGCCGGTCAGGCTGGCCGGTCGACCCGCTCTCCGGGGACCGGCGGCGTGGCGGTGAAGGCCTCGGTGATCCTGATTCCCAGTCGGCCCGGCCCGGAGGTGGCGATTACCCCCTTCACCTGGTAGGCCACCGGCTGGGCGGTCAGAACGGCCACGGCTACCTCGGCCCCGAAGCCGAGGGAGGCCTCCTCATAGTAGCGACGAAAGACCCCCGAACCGCCTTTGAGGCCGGCGCGGTCCGGCGTCCAGAGGGAGAAATCCGGGAAGATGGCCGGGTAGGCGCCGCCCCGGGCGGCGACCACTTTGAGGGCCTGCATCCGATTGATCTTGTCGG
>DASXUT010000020.1 GCA_036504675.1 Bacillota bacterium
GGTCGAGGCCAAAGAGGGGGTCAAGATCGAGCAGGAGACCCAGACCCTGGCGACCATCACCATCCAGAACTACTTCCGCATGTACAAGAAACTGGCCGGGATGACCGGCACGGCGGCCACCGAAGAAGAAGAGTTCCGGAAGATCTACGGGATGGACGTCATCATTGTCCCGACCTACCGGCCGATCATCCGCAAGGATCACCCGGACACGATCTACCGGAGCGAAAAGGGCAAGTTCGAGGCCGTCGTGGGCGAGATCGAGGAGCTCTACGACCGTGGCCAGCCGGTCCTGGTCGGCACGATCTCGATCGAGAAGTCCGAGCGGCTGGCGAAGATGCTCGAGAAAAAGGGCATCCCTCACCAGGTCCTGAACGCCAAGCACCACGAGCGAGAGGCCGAGATCATCGCCCAGGCCGGCCGGGTCGGCCAGGTGACCATCGCCACCAACATGGCCGGCCGCGGCACCGACATCCTCCTCGGCGGCAACCCGGAATTCATGGCCCGCCAGAAGATGCGCCAGAAGGACCACACGGACGAGGTCATCTCGGCCATCTCGGACAAGATCCCGCCGACCGACCCGGCGCTGACCGAGGCGCGCCAGGAGTACCTTGGATATCTGGAGGAGGCCACGGCGGAGACCCGCCAGGCCCATGACCGGGTGGTTGAGGTCGGCGGCCTCCACATCATCGGTACCGAGCGGCATGAGGCCCGGCGCATCGACAATCAGCTGCGCGGCCGGTCGGGCCGCCTGGGCGACCCCGGCTCCTCCCGCTTCTACCTGTCTCTCGAAGACGACCTGATGCGCCTGTTCGGCGCGGACAATATCTCCGGCATCCTTGACCGCCTGGGCATGGACGACAGCATCCCCATCGAGCACTCCCTGGTGACGCGGTCCATCGAGACGGCCCAGAAACGGGTCGAGGCCCGGAACTTCGACATCCGGAAGCACGTCCTGGAATACGACGACGTCATGAACATGCAGCGCGAGGTGATCTACGAGCAGCGCAAGCAGGTCCTGCGCGGGGAGAACCTCAGGCAGAACATCGCGACCATGCTCGACTCGCTGGTCGACGGGGTCATCGACACCTATGCCGACCCCAAGGTCCACCCGGAGGACTGGGACCTCGGGGCGATGCTCGAGTACGTCGAGGCCAACATCCTCCCCGGCAAGCTCCTAAAGGCCGACGAGCTCCAGGGGATGAGCCGCGACGAGATTAAGGAAGCCATCCTCGAGGCGGCGAACCGCCTGTATGACGAGAAGGAGCGGCAGATCGGCCCGGAGACCATGCGCGACCTCGAGAAGTACATCATGCTCAGGGTGGTCGACCAGAAGTGGATGGACCACCTCGACGCCATGGACGACCTCCGCGAGGGGATCAACCTGAGGGCATACGCCCAGAAGGATCCGCTCGTCGAGTATAAGATCGAGGCTTACGACATGTTCCATGGAATGATCCGGTCGATCCAGGAAGACGTGGTCCGCTACATCTTCCGGGTCAACGTCGTCCAGAAGCCGCAACAACGTCGGCAGATCACCCTCAGCGCCGGCGGGTCTGAAGCGGGTTCGGCGGCGATTAAGAAGGCCGCCGCGGCCAGCGGTGCCCCGGCCGACGCCCCACGGGCGGCCGAGGCCGGAGCCGAGGGGCCGCAGCAGCCCATCGTCGTCGGCAAGAAGCCGGGCCGCAACGACCCGTGCCCCTGCGGCAGCGGCAAGAAGTACAAGAAGTGCTGTGGGAAAGACGCTTGAGCGACAGCCCAACGCCCCCAACGACAGAACGAGGTGATGATTCCGGTGCCTTACGAAGACATTGACCGCATGCTGGCCGAGAGCGGCCGGAAGATCGAAGAATTGAGGGATTCACTTTGATCTCCCGGACAAAGAGAAACAGATAGGCGAGCTCGAGACCCAGGCCGGGCAGCCCAACTTCTGGAGCGATCAGGAATCGGCCCAGAAAGTGGTGGCCAGGCTCAGCCGCCTCCGGGAGCACGTGGACAGAGTCCACGGTCTGGCCAAGCGGCATGAGGACCTGGCGATCCTGGCCGAGCTGGGCCGGGAGGAGCAGGACGCGGCCATCGAGGCCGACCTGCAGAAGGACGCCGAGGCCCTCCGCGAGGCGGTCAATCGGGCCGAGGTGGCCACCCTGCTGAGTGGCAAGTACGCCGCCAACGACGCCATCGTCTCCCTCCACGCCGGGGCCGGCGGAACCGAGTCGCAGGACTGGGTGGAGATGCTCCTCCGGATGTACACCCGCTGGGCCGAGCGCCACGGGTACGACGTGAAGATCGTCGACATCCTCCCCGGCGAAGAGGCCGGGATCAAGAGCGTCACCTTCGTCGTCTCGGGCGACAACGCCTATGGCTACCTGCGGGCCGAGAAAGGCGTCCACCGCCTGGTGCGGATCTCGCCCTTCGACTCGTCCGGCCGGCGCCACACCTCCTTCGCCTCCCTCGACGCCATCCCGGAGATCGAGGACGACGGGGACATCGAGATCCGGCCCGAAGACCTGAAGGTCGACACCTTCCGCTCGGGCGGCAAGGGCGGGCAGAACGTCAACAAGGTCGAGACAGCCGTCCGCATCACCCATCTCCCGAGCGGGTTCATCGTCGCCTGCCAGACCGAGCGTTCACAGCTCTCCAACAAGGAGACCGCCCTCCGGATGCTCCGCTCCAAGCTCGTCGAGGCGAAGGAGGAGCAGCAGGCCAAGGAACTGGCCTCGATCCGCGGGGTGCAGACCGAGATCGCCTGGGGGAACCAGATCCGTTCCTACGTGTTCCAGCCCTACACGCTGGTCAAGGACCACCGGACGGCGGTCGAGATCGGCAACGTGCAGGCGGTCATGGATGGGGGGATCGACCCCTTCATCTACGCCTACCTTCAGAAGACGACCAAGGCTGGTTCACCGGCCTAGCCTATCGGTCCTGGACCATTCGAGACGGCCCTGATGAGATCGCCCCGACGAGGATGGAGCGGGAGGTGCCTTCCCATGAGAAGGATCATTGTCCTCACGGTGGTCTTCTTTCTCGCCCTGGCCCTCGTGACCGAATTGGTCCTGCCCTCGGTCATCGCCCGGGGGGTGGCCGGCGGGCTGCGCTCGGCCCTCGGTCCGGGTGACTTCAAGGTACAGCTCAAGGCCTACCCGTCCCTGAAGATGCTGACCGGAAGGTTCGACCAGATCACCATCGAGAGCACCAACGTCCAATCGGCCGGACTGGTCATCGACCAGCTGACGGCGACCATTTCCCAGGTCCAGGTGAACCTGCGCGACTTCCTGGCCAAGAAGATCACCGTCAATCGCGGTTCCAGCGTGGATGTGAAGCTGACGATCAGCGAGAAGAACCTCAAGCAGTACGTGATGGCCGACGTCAAGGGGGTCAAGGACCCGCGTCTGGTGATCGAACCCGGCAAGGTGGTCGCCGGCGGCTATCTGACCTTTGGCGGCAAGGACTACTTCGTCGTCAGCGAGGGCCGCTTCGTCGTCAAGGACGGGGGCAAGATCGGGCTCGAGTTGTTCAAGCTCGCCATCGACGACCAGGAACTCCCGGCCGGCCTGATCAGCAAGGTGATGCAGCTCATCGGCGGCCCGGACCTGTTCATCGACATGTACAAGTTCCCCATCCCGCTCGAGGCCAAAGAGGTCCAGATGAACCAGGGCAACCTGGTCATCGTCGCCCGCGGCATCGGTCGCTAGCTCGGGGGCCTGGGCGGGCCCGCGGTGCGCCCATCATCCGATAGTGAGGAGAGAGCGCCTTGATCCAAAGTCGCGTCAGACCTGTCGCCCTGACCCTCCTGGCCGTGGCCCTCGCCGTGACCCTGCTCTTCGGGGGCTTCGCCCTTGGCCGCCGAGCCCAGGCTCAGGGCGTCGGAGCCCAGCCCGGGACGGCCGATGACCCGGTGGTCACCAAGAGCTACGTCGATCAGTTCGTCGGGCTGCAGGTGGTGAGCGTGCCGGCGGGGCAGCAACTCATCGCCGACGCCGGAGCGGAGATCATCCTCCGGGCCGGGAAGGCCACGGCCATCGCCACTTCCGGCGGGGTGGCCGACCTCACCGCCGGCAAGGACCTGAAGCTCGGCGAGGCCATCGTGGCCAACCACCTCCTCCTCATCCCGCGGTCGGACGGCCGCGGCCTCAAGGCCGTGAACGACCTGGTCCTGATGGTCCGGGGGACGTTCGTGATCAAGTAAGGCGCAAGAAGTAAAGCGGCGGGTCAAGCCGTGAGTCAAGCGGCGGGCACAACGAGGCCCGCCGCTTTATTTGTCTACCGCGCACCCGCCCCGCGGGCCCGGCCCGAGGCCCGCGCGTCCCGCCCGGCGACCAAGCTCCACAGCCATGCCCGAAAGGGTTTTCCCAGCGGGTGGTAGAATAGGAGGAAGGACCTGACGCCGGAGGCTCACCAAATGCCCTCTAACTGGCTTTCCAAACGCTTCTCCGCCATCCTGCTGGCCGTCGCCGTGGCTGCGTCGATAATCGCCTCAGGGGTTGCCGTCTACCGGCGCCAGGCGGCTGTTTCTTGGTCCCCCTCGGTCGACCTGGCCGTCGACTACGACGAGGTCCTGCGCTCGGCCAACGCCCTCAACTTCGACCCGGTCGGCCTGCTCAAGGAACTGCGGGCGGCCGGGTTGACGTCGCTCATCATCCACGAGCGGACCCTTCAGGAGGTCAAGGACTATGGCGAAGCCGGGGTCCTGGACGGCTCGGAGCTGGCCAACCAGGCCTTGGTCGGCCGAGGCGACGGCCTCTACGAAGCCCTCAAGGCGAGCGGCCTCCATGACCCGTGGTCGACCTACGTCATCACCCCCCAGCCGGGCCTGGCCGAGAGCGTGCAGGCCGCCGTGGCCCGGCGTCTCGGGCAGGCGCGAACCGGCTGGTTCCAGTTCGGCGAGGCCCGCGTGGTCATCATCAAGGGGGTCACCCGTGAGGAGGGTCCCTCCGACCCGAGGACCGGGCGGGCCACGGTGAGCCTGACCACCCTCGCCGGCTACTGGCCGACCGACTTCGCTGCGGCCCGGGTCGCCGGCTTGAGGGTCATCCCCGTCCTGGCCAACGACGGGCGTCCCGGGCCGGTCGGCATCGAGCGGATCATCACCCAGATCGAGACAGCGGTCAGCGGGCGGCCGGCGACCGTCGTCCTGTTCAATGAAGATGAAGCCCTGGGCTATCCCGGTGGGCTGGCGGCCACCACCGCCCGCCTGAAGAACCTGGGCTGGGCCGTCGGCGTGGTCCGCGGTCAGCGGCCGGCGGGCCTGGGCGAAATCGTCCACGCGATGGATTACCGCGCCGTCAAGGCGGCCGCCGTCACCCCCGACGCCCGTCCCGAGGACAACCTCCTGGCCGCCAAGGACCGTGCCTACCGCCTCCTGATCATTTCGCCCTTCATGTACCCGAGCGCCGACGCGCCGACCATGCGCCGTCTGGCCGCCGACTTCACCGCCTCCCTCCGCGACGGGCTCGCCCGCTCGGGCCTCAGCCCCGGGGCGGCCGCCCCCATCCATCCCTTTGCCCTGCCCCGCGGTCCGGCCTTCCTGATCGGCTGGGGCGTCCTCGCGGCGGCCTGGGCCGTCTTCGAGGAGCTGATCCATGGGGCTGCTCGCCTCCGGTGGCCGTGGCTGATCGCGAGCGGGCTGGCGGCCGGGGCGGCGACCTACGCCGGACTGCCGGCCCTGTGGCTCGAACTCCTGGCCCTGGTGGCGGCCGTAGTCTACTCGGCCTGGGGCGTCCTGATCTTGCTCCGGGCCATCCTTGAACGGCGGTTCCGACCCGGCTTCGGCAGCGCCCTGGGCCAAGCGACGACGATCACCGCCCTGTCGATCGCCGGCGGGACGGTCGTCACCGCCCTCCTGGCTTCCCCGGCCTACATTCTCGAACTGTCCCTCTTCCGCGGGGTGAAGTTCGCCTTCGTCCTTCCTCTCCTCTTGGTGGCCCTGGCCTTCTTGGCCGAGACGGCCGGCGAAGGGCGAGCCATCCAACGGGCCGTCGAGGCCGTCGAGCACCCGCTGTCCTTCGGCGATGCCCTCTGGCTGGGTCTGGCCGGCCTGTTCGGCCTGGTCTACTTGGGGCGGAGCGGCAACTTCCCAGCCCTGCCGGTGACCCGGGCCGAGAGCCGCCTGCGGGTCCTGCTCGACCGGCTCCTCGAGGCCCGGCCGCGGACCAAGGAGTTCCTAATCGGCCAGCCGGCCACCGTCCTCCTGGGCTTCCGACCGTGGGCCAACCAGGCCGTCATCCTCGCCCTTTCCCTCCTGGCCGTGGTCGGCCAGGTCTCGGTGGTCAACTCCTTCGCCCATCTGCACACCCCGTATCCCTTGTCCCTCATCCGCAGTTTGAATGGATTGATCCTGGGCCTCATCACCGGGCTGGTCCTGGCCGCGGCGGTCGGCCTGTTCGTCGGACCCCGGGGGACCGGGGTCCGCGGAGGGAGTGAGCCCTCTTGACGTCTACCTCGAAAACCTGGCGGAACCTACGTCTGGCGGCCTCGGCCCTGATCGTCCTCGGCCTTCTGGCCGCCGGCTACCAGTTGGCCGAAAGGATGGCCGTCGAACGTCAGAACCGCACGGTCGAGTTGATCATGGACTACGACGAGATCCAGAACCTCGCCCGCACCGAGGGTTACGCGATCGAGCCGCTCCTCGTCGACCTTAGGGCGAGCGGCCTCGGGACCATCGCCATCCCCGAGGACACCATCGAGCGACTGCGCAACGATGGACGGTTGGGCTACTGGCCCGGCGGCCAGTTGGCGGCGATGGCTCTGACCGAAGGGCAGGCTGACCCGGTCCTCTCGGAGATGGCCGCGCAAGGGCGATTGCGCGGGGAATACACCTACGTCCTTTCCTCGGACCCGGCGACCATCGACCGCGTGGCGACCGAGTTGCGCCGTCGCGTCGCTCCCGACGTAACTACCTCAATCGACCTGGGAGCTGGTCGGACCATGCTCGAAGTGCGCCGGCAAGTGGCGGCGGCGGAAGTGATCGGCCTCGGCCCCCGGTCGGAGGAGTACAAGTACCTTGCTTCCCTCGGCTTCCGGACCGCCCCCCGCCTGGCCAACTACCCCGGGGCCACTTCTCAGGACATCGAGCGTGAGCTGGCCGCCCTGGCCAAGGACGGCCGAGCCGGCACGGTCATTTTCGCCGGGAAAGAGGTCCTGGGTTACCCGAACAATCTCGAGGCCACCGCCCGCGGGCTGACCGCGAACCGCCTGACCCTCGGCCTCATCGAGACCCCGGTCCAGCTGTCCCTGGTCCCGCAGGCCGGCCTGTCCGACCTGACCAAACTGGTGAGCTACCGCGCTGCCCGCGTCTACGCCATCTCCCGCAAGGAACTGGACAAGATCACCCCCGCCGAGATGCAGGACCGGTGGGTCCGTTCGGCCAAAGAGCGGAACATCCGGGTGATGTACCTGCGGCCGTTCCTCAAGACCCCCGGGGACCTTCGGAAGATCAACCTCGATCACGTCCGGCTGACCAAAGAGGGTCTGGTCCAGAGCGACTATCGCGTCGGGCCGGCCGCCGGATTGGCCGAAATCCACGTCCCGCGGTGGGTTGCGGCCCTCATCGTCACCGGCGTCGCCGCCGGCGGTTGGCTGCTCCTCCTCGACATCGTCGCCCTGCGGGCCCGGACCGGCCTGGCTCTCTTGCTCCTGGCCGTGCTCGGCGCCCTCTTTGCCGACCTCGTCTTCCCCGGGGCCCGCGGCGGCGGGCTCGGGATCCAGGCCATGGCCCTGGCCAGTGCGCTCATCTTCCCGACCGTCGGGACGGCCTACCCGTTGAAGCGCTGGTCGCGCTATCGTGGTAACCTCCCCCTGACCACGACGCTCGGCGTGGCCACCCTGTCGCTGCTCACGGCCACGGCCATTTCTCTGGCCGGCGCCGTCTTCATCGGGGCCCTCCTCGGCGATATCCGCTACCTCCTCGAATTCGAGTACTTTCGCGGGGTGAAGTTGGTCCATATCGTCCCGATGTTCCTCCTGTCCCTGATCTATCTGGCTTACCACGGCGCCGGGGCGACCCAGCCACCGAGGCGGCGCCGCCCCGACGTTTCCGGCCCGCCGCGCGACGTCATCGTCGAGGCGGCTCATTTCCTTCGGACCCAGGTCCGGGCCAAGCACGTCGTCATCCTTCTCCTGGCGGCGGTGGCCGGCTACATCTACATCGGTCGGACCGGCAACACCTCCGGCCTCGCCGTCAGCTCGTTCGAGCTGAACCTCCGCTCCGGGCTGGAACGCCTTCTGGTGGCCAGGCCGCGGACGAAGGAGTTCCTCATCGGCCACCCGGCCATGATCCTGGCCGCCTGGGCCGCCCTTCGCGGCTACCGTCCCTTGGTTTACCTTCTCATCCTGGCCGGGAGCATCGGCCAGGTGTCGGCGGTGAACTCCTTCGAGCACCTGCGGACGCCCTTCGCCCTGTCCCTCTTCCGTGGAATGAACGGTCTCGTCCTTGGGTACGCCATTGGTGTGGTCGCCCTCTTTGTCATCGACCCCCTGGCCGGCTGGCTCCGAGACCGACTCGGAGGTGGCCGTGGTGCCTAAAGTGGTGATCTCGGGGTACTACGGCTTCGGCAACGCCGGCGACGAGGCCATGCTGACGGCCATCATCGGGGCCCTTCGGCGGCACGGGGACTACGAGTTCGTGGTCCTTTCCGGCGACCCCGAAAGGTCCGCTTCCGAGCACGGCGTCCGCGGTGTCGGCCGGACCGACCTGCCAGCCATTTACCGCGAATTGAGGGGGGCCGAGGCCCTGATCAGCGGCGGCGGCAGCCTCTTGCAGGACGTCACCAGCCAGTTCACCGTGCCTTACTATCTGGGCCTGATCTACTTGGCCAAAGCCCTCGGCCGGAAGGTCGTCGTCTACGGGCAGGGGATCGGCCCTCTCTACTCGACCGGCGCCCGCTGGCTGACCCGGACCATCCTCAACCGGTGCGACCTGATTACCGTCCGTGACGACGCCTCCGCCAATGAGCTGGACCGCCTCGGGGTGAAAAGGCCGCCCATCCACGTCACCGCCGACCCCGTCCTGAGCTTGGCCCGGTCCGGCGCCAGGGACGGACAGATGATCCTGCGGGAGGCCCAGGCCCCGGCCGATGGGCCGCTGATCGGCCTGTCCCCCAGGGAGTGGCTGGGTCGCGCCGACTACAAGGCCGTCTTGGCCAAGGCCGCCGATCACCTGGCCGAGCAGACCGGGGCCAAGATCGTTCTCATCCCCATGCAGCACCCCGAGGATTGGCGGGTCTGCCGGCAGATCCGGGAGCAGATGCGTCGCCCGGCGGCGGTCCTCGAGCGGCATTACGGCGTGGAAGAGCTCCTGGCCGTCTACTCCCGCCTCGACCTCGTCATCGGGATGCGGCTTCACGCCTTGATCTTCGCCGCCCTGGCCGGGACGCCGATGGTCGGTCTGAGTTATGATCCCAAGGTTGATGCCTTCCTCCGGACGCTCGGGCAGGAGCCGGTGGGGACCACTGAGGACCTGCGACTGAGTGAGGTCATCAGCCGTCTGGATCGCGCCTGGGCCGACCGGGTGGCGTCCGGCGAGGAGATCCGTGAACGCTTGCGGGGACTCCGCGAACGGGCCGAGGACAGCGCGGTGTTGACCTCCCGGGTGATCATCGGACGCGCGTCGTCCGGAGGTGTCCGAGATGACTGAGGGGCGGGACAAGGCCCGCGACCGGGTGGATATCCTCGGCGTCTTCATCGACCGGGTCGACCTCGATGGGGCGGCCGCCCTGGTCCGCGGGATGGTCGAGGAACACCGGGCGGCCCGTGACGTGGCCGGGTGCGACGCCGCCGGGCGCGAACCCGGGGGCCGGATGATCGTCACCCCGAACGCCGAGGTCATCTATTCCGCTCGGCAAGATCCAGCCCTGGCCCATATCCTGAACCGGGCCGACCTGGCCGTGGCCGACGGTTCAGGGGTCGTCCTGGCCTCGCGGATCCTGGGTCGGCCGCTGCCCGAGCGGGTGGCCGGTTATGACTTGTTGCTAAAGCTGTTCACGACCGGCGCCGAGGCCGGCTGGCGGGTCTTCCTCTTCGGTACCTATCCGGAGACCGTCGCCGAAGCGGCCCGCCGCCTACCCGGCGACTATCCCGGCCTGATCGTGGCCGGCTTTCACGACGGATACTTCGGGCCGGCCGACGAAGCCGGGATCATCGAGCAGATCAGGGGCAGCCGGGCCGACCTGCTGGTGACCGCCCTGGGCGCGCCGAAGCAAGAACGATGGTTGGCCGCCCACCTGGGCGAGACCGGGGTGGGGGTGGGGATCGGCGTCGGCGGGTCCCTTGACGTCCTGGCCGGGAGGGCTCGCCGGGCGCCCCCGACCTTCCGACGGCTTCACGTCGAGTGGCTCTATCGCTTGGTCCGCGAACCCAAGCGGGCCCGTCGAATTCTCGGCTCCCTGCCGCGCTTCGCCTGGGCCGTGCTGGCCGAACGCGGCCGGCCGCGATCGCCCGCGCGCCCCTGATGACCAGCAAAGGCCAATCGCAAGGGGCCCATCGTCTCCAGTAAGGGAGGTCGCCTAAGACGACAGACTATCGTCAGCTAGAGGAACAAGCCAGGGCCACCCGACGGCACATCATCGAGATGACCGCGGCGGCCAAGTCCGGCCACCCGGGAGGATCCCTCTCCGCCGCGGACATCCTCACCGCGCTCTACTTCGGGGTCCTCCGAATCGATCCCCAACGGCCCAAATGGCCCGATCGGGACCGGTTCGTCCTCTCCAAGGGGCACGCCGCCCCGGCCCTCTACGCCACCCTGGCCGAGCGGGGCTACTTCCCGGTCGAAGAGTTGAAAACGCTCCGCCGCATCCACTCTCACCTTCAGGGCCATCCGGACATGCGCAAGACGGCCGGGGTCGACGCCTCCACCGGATCCCTCGGGCAGGGGCTGTCCATCGCCAACGGCATGGCCCTCGGTGGCAAGCTGGACAACCGCGACTTCCGCGTCTACGCGGTCCTCGGCGACGGGGAATGCGAGGAAGGTCAGATCTGGGAAGCAGCCATGGCTGCCGCCCATTACAAGCTCGACAACCTGACCGCTTTCCTCGACCACAACGGGCTGCAGATCGACGGCCCGATCGAAGCGGTCCTTTCGCCGGAACCGCTGGCCGAGAAGTGGCGGGCCTTCGGCTGGCACGTCATCGAGATCGACGGCCACGATTTCGGGCAGATCCTCAAGGCCGTCGAAGAGGCCAAGCAGACGTCCGGCCGACCGACGATGATCGTCGCCCGGACGGTCAAGGGCAAGGGTTGCTCGTTCATGGAGAACGAGGCCGACTGGCACGGCAAGGCGCCCTCTCCGGAACAGGCCGAGAAGGCGCTCGTTGAACTGCGCGAGACGGCCAAGGGGCCGGCGAGCGGGCCGGCGAAGGGAGGGGCCGGTCAGTGAAGGCCCTCGTCACTCTCGATTCCCAGGCCAAGAAGACGGCAACCCGCGATGCCTACGGGGAGGTCCTGTCCGAGCTCGGGCGGGAGAACCCCGACGTGGTCGTCCTGGACGCCGACCTCTCCAAGTCCACTAAGACGGCCGTCTTCGGCAAGGCCTTCCCGGGTCGCTTTTTCAACATGGGCATCGCCGAGGCCGACCTGATGGCCACGGCGGCCGGCCTGGCGACGGTGGGCAAGATCCCCTTCGCCAGCACCTTCGCCGTCTTCGCCACGGGGCGGGCCTTCGACCAAGTCCGCAACTCCATCTGCTACCCGCGGCTGAACGTCAAGATCGGGGCCAGCCACGCCGGCCTCACCGTCGGCGAGGACGGGGGTTCCCACCAGTCGGTCGAGGACATCGCCCTGATGCGCGTCCTGCCGAACATGACCGTCATCGTCCCGGCCGACGCCGCCGAGACGAAGGCCGCCGTCCGCGCGGCCGCGGCCCTCGATGGCCCGGTCTATCTGCGCTTCGGCCGGGTCGGGGTGCCCGCCCTCTTCGGCCCGGACTACCAGTTCCGGGTCGGCGAGGCGGCCGTCATCCGGGAGGGCCGCGACGTAACCATCTTCGCCTGCGGGGTGATGGTCGCCGAGGCCCTCAAAGCCGCCGCCGGCCTGGCCGGCGAAGGCCTCGAAGCCGAAGTGGTAAACGTCAGCACGATCAAGCCCTTCGATGTCCGGACGGCCGTCGAATCGGTCAGGAAGACGGGGGCGGCCGTTTCCGCCGAAGAGCACTCGATCATCGGCGGGCTCGGCGGGGCGGTGGCCGAATGCCTGGCCGAGAACCTGCCCGCCCCGCTGGTGCGGGTCGGCCTGAAAGACACCTTCGGCGAGTCCGGCACGCCCGATGAACTGCTGGCGGCCTATGGCCTGACCGCTCCCGACATCGTCAAGGCGGCCAGGGAGGCCGTCGCCCGCAAGGCGCGGTAGGGCGCGGGGCCGCGGCGAGGCCGCGGGCTCCCGGCCGCCGTGGCCCAGGCGCCGGCATAGCCCCGTTCCCAGGCGGCATGCTATGGTCGAATCTCTACAAGGGAGGATCGACCTGTCATGCCCAACGTCACCCGCTGGGAACCCTTCCGCGACCTGGCCAGCTTCCGCGACGATATCAACCGGCTCTGGACCGAGACCCTCAGCCGGTGGCCGGAAGGTGGCTGGCGAGGGGGCTGGAACCCGGCCATCGACATGCACGAGACCGATGCGGACGTGGTGATCACGGCCGAAGTTCCGGGGGTCACCCGCGACCAGATCGAACTGTCGGTGACCACCGACAGCGTGACCATCGCCGGCCAGACCGAAGGCGCCCGGCAGGAAGCCGACAAGGAACGCCACTATCACCGGCAGGAGCGCTACTTCGGCCAGTTCTCACGGACGGTCCAGCTGCCGACATTGATCGACCCGGCCCGGGCGATGGCCACCTTCCACGACGGCCTGCTGACCATCACCCTGCCCAAGTCCGAGGAACACCGGCCGAAGAAGATCCCCATTCAGCCCCGGTGACCTAAGCACGAGAGACCCAGGAACCCAACGATTTGCGAGCGAAAGTCAACTAGACAATAATCCCTCCAAGCGAGCCGCTGGTCATCCGACCAGCGGCTATTTGTTACCGCTTGGCGAAGCTTTGACATAATTGACAAAACCCAGGAGGAAACCTGACAAAACCCGTCGAAGAGAGCCGTACAACCGCTAACCGCGCCGCTTCACATAAGCACATCAAGACATAATCCGCGACCGCTGGGCGGTTGCCCGACGCCACTGCTTCGGAGGGGTTACCAGGTTGATCCAGTTCATTGACGTAACGAAGGTCTACCCCAACGACATCGTCGCCCTCAAGGACATCAACCTCGGCGTCGAACGAGGCGATTTCGTGTTCATCGTCGGTCCCAGCGGGGCCGGCAAATCCACCCTCATCCGCCTGCTCTACCGGGAAGAGACGGCCAGCCGCGGCCAGGTCATCGTCCACGGCAAGAACGTCGCTCGGCTTCGCCGTTCCTCCGTCCCCCTGCTCCGCCGGACCATCGGGGTCATCTTTCAGGACTTCAAGCTCTTGGCCGACCGCAACGCCTTCGACAACGTGGCCTTCGCCCTGGAGGCCACCGAGGCGCCGCGACGCGAGATCCGCAAGCGCGTCCCGTCCGTCCTCGAGCTGGTCGGATTGAGGGACCGGATGAAGGCCTTTCCGCACGAGTTGTCCGGCGGCGAACAGCAACGCGTGGCCATCGCCAGAGCCCTGGTGAACGGCCCGTCGATCATCGTCGCCGACGAGCCCACCGGCAACCTCGACCCCGATACCTCCTGGGGGATCATGAACCTCCTCCAGGCGATCAATCGCAACGGCGCGACCGTCATCATGGCTACTCACGCCAAGGGCATCGTCAACGCGATGAAGCGGCGAGTCGTGGCCATGGAGCATGGGCGGATCATCCGAGACCAAGCCCAAGGGGTCTACGCCCATGAAGCTAACTAGCCTCCGTTTCGGGGTCAAGCAGACGTTCCGGAGCATTCGCCAGAACGCCTTGATGAGCTTGGCCTCGATCCTGACCGTCGCCCTCTCTCTGCTCGTCGTGGGGATCTTCGGCCTGATCGCCGTCAACCTCGACCACATCGCCAGCTCCGCGGAGAAGCAGGTCGAAGTGACCGCTTTCATCAAGGATGACCTGGCCCAGCCGGCGGTCGACGCCCTCAAAGCCCGGCTCAAGGCGGTCCCCGGGGTCACCGAGGTGACCTTCGTCTCCAAGGAAGAGGCCCTTACCCGGCTCAAGGCGGTCTTTGCCAACGACCCCGGCCTCCTCGCCGAGGTCGAGGAGCAGAACCCGCTCTATCGCTCCTTCGAAATCAAGACGGACAAACCCGACGCCATCAAGCCGGCCGCCGAGGCCGTCGCCGAACTGCCCGGTGTGCTCCGGGCGACCTACAAACAAGAGCTGGTGGAGAAGCTCTTCCGGATCACCAGGGGCATTCGAGTGGCCGGGATGGTCATCATGGTCGCCCTTTTCCTGGCGATGGTCATGATCATCTCGAACACCATCCGGATTACCGTCTTCGCCCGCCGCCGCGAGATCGGCATCATGAAGCTGGTGGGGGCGACCGACACCTTCATCCGTTGGCCCTTCGTCTGCGAGGGGATGTTCCTCGGGGCTCTCGGCGCAGTCGTCACCGCGGTGACCATTTGGATCTGCTACACATGGGCTTGGAACGGTCTTCAGAAGAGCCTGCCGTTCATCCCCATCTTACCCAAGCAGCCACTGCTCCTGAATCTGACCATCCTCATCGTCGCGGCCGGTGTGGCCATCGGGGCCATCGGAAGCGCGATGTCACTGCGCCGCTTCCTGAGAGTCTGAGGCCCCGACACGGAGGTACATCAACCCTGCACGGAGGTTTTGCCCGATGACCACGTCGCCGGCCGGTCCGAAGCGCCAGAGCGACCTGAAGCTCCCGGCCACGGGCGCGCGGGTGGTAGGCCTGAAGCGTCTCGTCGCCGGCTTCGTCCTGGCCGCCATGGTCCTCGCCCCGGCGACCGTCTTCGGCGCCGGCACCGGCAACGTCAAGGACGCCCAGGACCAGCTGGATAAGATCAACCAGCAGATTCAGGACAAGCAAAGACAGCTCGGCACGGTCCAATCCCGAAAGAACCAGGTCCGGAATGAGATCAACCGGATTACCAGCCAACTGCAAAGGACTTCTCGGGACCTGGTCAGCCTGCAAAAGCAGATGACTCAGACCGAGAAGGACATCGCCCAGGCCCAGGCCGAACTGAGCGTAGCCGAAGCCGACCTCGGCAAGCGGCGCGGCTTCATCGATACCCGGGTCCGGGCCCTCTATGAGAACGGCAGCGTCAACTACCTCGAGGTCCTCCTCGGTTCCCGGGACTTCTCCGACTTCCTGAACCGCTTCGACCTGTTGAGTCAGGTCATCGCCAAGGACGTCGAAATCTACGGCCAGATCAGGACCACTCGCCAGCTGGTCTCCGACAAGAAAGCCGCCCTCGAGGACAAGCAGGCCCAGCTGACCGGCCTGAAGAAGCAGACCGAGGTCAAGAAGGCCAGCCTGGACGACAGCGAGTCGGAACGGCAGAAGGCCCTCAAGGAGTTGGCCACCCTCGAGAACGGTCTCGAGGACGACCTCGAAGCCCTCGAGAAGGCCTCTAACGAGCTGGCCGACTTCATCCGGGCCAACAGCAATGAAACCGGGCTGGCCACCGACCGCTCCCAGATCAGCCTAGCTTGGCCGGTTCCCCCGGCGCGGATCACCTCCCCATACGGCTACCGCTACCACCCGATCCTCAGGACCCGCAGACTGCATACCGGCATCGATATCGCTTCGCCGAGCGGCACGCCGATCAAGGCGGCCGAGTCCGGCCGGGTGATGATGGCCCGCTACAACTCGGTTTATGGCTACATGGTGATGATCGAACACGGCGCCGGGGTGGTCACCCTCTACGCCCATCAGCAGAACCGCCTCCAGGTCAAGGAAGGCGATCTGGTCAAGAAAGGCCAACTCCTTGGCTACGTAGGCAGCACCGGCTGGTCGACTGGGCCGCACCTCCACTTTGAGGTGCGCGTGAACGGCAACCCGGTCAGCCCGACCAGCTGGCTTCCGGCCAGGTAGGGCGGACAGGCTTGTCACCTAGGTTCAACACCGGTGTCTTCGCAGCGCGACGCGACTGGACGGCAAAAGCCGGGGCATGCCTTTTCCAAGGCCCCGGCTTTACTGATTCTTGCACGCCAGATGGCACATAATTATCCTATTGGCCGCCCGTCAGGCGATATGGTACACTTATAGGGTACCCAGTCAGAAAATTCATCGCCGCCCAGTCAAGGGCGGCCCTGTTAAATGGACGGTGAGCTGCTTGGTTTCCCGGAGAAAAGCCGTCATCTGGATGGTCGTCCTCATCCTGGGCACCAACGTCGGGACGTTCGCTCTGGCTACCGGCCAGATCCCCCTTGTCCGTGACTACGTCCGGCCTCAACTGCCCGGGGACATGGCCCAGTTCGACCAACTCTACCGGGTCATGCAGTTGATCAAGGACCGCTACGTCGACCAGGTCAGCGACGCCACCCTCGTCGAGGGGGCGAAGACCGGCATGGTCGCCGCCCTCAAGGACCCGCCGTCCTACTACCTTAGTCCGACGGCCATGAACGAGTTGCTCATCGACACGAGCGGCACCTACGCCGGAGTCGGGGTCGAGGTCTACTCGAGCAACGACTACATCGAAGTGATCGCGCCAATCGAAGGCACCCCGGCCGAGAAGGCCGGCATCCTGCCGAAGGACAAGATCATCAAGGTCGACGGGAAGGATATCGTCGGCGTGTCCACCGACGAGGTGGTCAATCTCATCCGCGGCACTCCGGGAACCAAGGTCACCCTGACCATCTTCCGCACCGGGGTCAGCGAGCCGTTCGACAAGGTGATCACCCGGGCCCAGATCGAGCTGAAATCGATCTACTCCAAGCTACTCTCCGACAAGATCGGGTACATCAGGATCACCCAGTTCTCGGAGAATAGTACCAAGCCCTTCACCGACGCCCTGACCACCCTCAAGGGGCAGGGGATGGCCGGGCTGATCATCGACCTCCGCAACGACCCGGGTGGGTCCCTCCAGACCTGCGAGGAGATCGCCGCCCAGATCCTGCCCTCCGGACCCATCATCCACCAGGTCGATCGATCCGGCAACAAGCAGACGGCCACGGCCCCCGGGCCAGGGCTGAAGATCCCCGTGGTGGTCCTCATCAATGAGGGTTCGGCCAGCGCATCGGAGATCCTGGCCGGGGCCATCCAGGACGCCGGGATGGGGGCCCTGGTCGGGACGAAGAGCTACGGCAAGGGGTCGGTGCAGACCATCTTCCCACAGCCAGGCAATACCGGCGTGAAGATAACCACCGCCCGTTACCTGACCAGGAACGAGAAGCCGGTCGACAAGATCGGCCTGACCCCGGACTACGAAGTGAAGATGGCGACGCCCAAAGAAGGCGAACCCATCATCAAGTTGGACGACCCGACCAACCCACAGCTGGCAAAGGCCATCGAGGTCATGAAGAATCTGCTGAAGCTGAAGAAGTAGCCGGTGGCATCCGATCCGGAGGTACATTGGGACGGCCCCCCCTGTCTCTCGACAGGAGGGGCCGTCTTTTCATCTTCCATCCGTTCTAGCCGGCGTCGGCACTCCCGCCGCCGCGCATCGCGGCGAGGTCACCCACCTTTATCGGCCTCACCGGCGGCCTTGAGTTGGGCCAAGCAATCTCGGCCGGCGGTGTGCCGGTCGCCTGAGAAATCATCTGCGCGACCATCCGGGCGCACGTCTTCCCCTGACAAAGCCCCATGCCGGCTCGGGTGCGTCGCTTCACGCTGTCGACGCTCCGGGCCCCATCGCGGATGGCTTCTTCGATCTCTTCTCTGGTGACTTCCTCGCACCGGCAGATGACGAGATCGTCACTCATGTCGGCCGCACCTCCCTTGGGGAACCGGGTCGGATGACTGCCTCCGAGGGCCTGATCGAGGAAGGGTCAAGGCCGCGGATTTCGCCGGCCAGCCTTGCCGGCACGGCCAGGGTGACAATGGCGGTCTGGTCGAAGGCCTTGGCCCGCCTGACCTTGACGACCCTGCCGGCCGCGATGCCTTGGCCGGCCCGGTCGGTCGCCATGACCATCTGGTCGACACTCGGCGACGGGAGACGCTCGTAGGGGAAGGAAACCAGGGCTTCACCCGTCGGCTCCCGCCCGGCCGCGCCCCCGTCCCCGGCCCTCGACAGGTCGATGACGAAGATCGCCAAACCAGGGCAGGCGGCCAGGCATTGGCCGCACCCGGTGCATCTGTCATCGTCCAACCGGGGCAGGTTGGTGATCGGCCTGCCGACCGTGATCGCTCCCCGCGGGCAGGCGCTCTCGCAAGGATTGCAGGGGATCTCCTGGACACACTCGATCACCGCCAGCGGACCACGGGCCATCCGCTCCCGGGGCGGGACCCGCCGGCTGCGGCTGAGCTCTTCTGAGGACGGGAAGCCGTCGTAGGCCACGCCTTTTTCGGTCAACGGCCGACACCCGCCTTTCCAACCTCGGGTTCTCTGTCCGGCGTCGGTCGCCCGGCCGCGAACGTCCTTACCAACTCGGCCTTAGCCAGGCGTCGGTGTTCACCGAAGGGGCCGGTCCTGAGGGCGGCGATCCTCTCTCTGACCAGACCCTTCTTTACCTCGGCCTCCTCCGAGCCGAGTCTCCCGACCGACTGAGCCACGGCCAGGCCGGCCAGCCGTCCCTCCTCCATGGCCGTGCTGGCTTCCTCGACCCCGGTGATATCCCCGGCCACGTGAATCCCATCGACGGTGGTCATCATGTCGTCATCGTGGAGTGGGACGAACCCCCCGAGCTTGGGGAAGTAACCCAACTCGCAGCCGGCCATCCGGGCCAGCTCGGTCAGGGGCGTAAGACCAACGGCCAGGCAGATCGAGTCGACATCGAGGATCTGTTCGGTCCCGGGCACCTGGTTGAACGGCTCGTCAAGGCGGCAGATGACCGCCCGCTCGACGCTGCTCTCACCCCCGGCCTCCTTAATCGTGTGAGAGAGCAGGATCGGGACGCCCGCCCGCCGGACCTTTGAGGAATGCACCCCGTATCCGCCGATCTTTGGCGCGGCCTCGACCAGCGCCACCACCTCCGCCCCGGCCTGCAGGAGTTGATAGGTGACGATCAGGCCGACATTCCCGGAGCCGATCATCAGGAAACGATGCCCCGGCAGGACCCGATGGATGTTGACCATTGTCTGAGCGGCGCCGGCCATCATCACCCCGGGTAGGGTGCTCCCGGGAAAGGCCAACCCGTTCTCGCTGGCCCCGGTGGCCAGGATGAGCCGGTCGGCCCGCAGCTCCTCAATTCCGTCGGGGGCCGACAGGCCGAGAAGGTTCCCTTCAAAGACGCCGTAGACCGCCCGATTCAGCAAGACCTTGACGCCGAGTTCCTGAGTCTCGGCGAGCAGGTCCAGGCCGATTCGATAGCCGCGGGTGCCGGCCCGATGTTCGCGGGAACCGAAGAACTTGTGAATCTGCTTGAAGAGCTGACCACCGGGCTTCCCGTTCTCGTCGACCAGGGTGACCTTCACCCCGCACCGGGCGGCCTCCACCGCGGCGGCCAGGCCCGCCGGACCCGCGCCGACGATGGCCAGTTCAGTCCGCTTCATTACCCTGCCACCTGCCTTCACCGCGCTGGGTCTCGATGACCATCCCGTCGCGAACCGGGGTGACGCATGTCCGCACGTTGGGTTCCCCATCGACGGTCATGACGCAATCGGTGCACCGCCCGATCCCGCAGAACAGCCCGCGCGGTTCGCCCCTCCGGGTGGTCAGGCGAAAGACCCTTATTCCGGCGGCCAGGAGGGCCGCGGCGATCGGCTCGCCGGCCGCGGCCCGGACGGGACGCCCGTCGACGATGATGGCCACGCTTTCCTCTTGTTCGCCTGGTCCCAGGATGGGGTGGTTGGAAACCCGCATGTAAAACGCCTCCTGATCTCAAGGGCCTTTCCTGCCCACGCGGCCTAAGACCTCTCCGGGGAGAACCCCCCGACCAGATGGCCGGTTCGTCCCCTGACCAGCAGGTCGGCGACCATTCGGCCGACCGCCGGAGCGGTGGTGAACGCCCCTTTGAAGGAGCCGCAGAAGAGCAGGTTGTCGACCTCGTGCCGAAAGCCGAAGAACGGCAGACCATCGTCGGAGTAAGGGGTTACGGCCGCCCAGGCGCGGACGATGTTCAGCTTGGCCAGGCCGGGGAAGTGCCGCAGGACCCTCTCGGCGACCTGTTTGAGACCGGCGTTGTCCAGGGCGGCCCGGTGGTCCTGGCACTCCTCCGTGTATTGCCCCAGGATGACGCTGCCCCTGGCCGCCTGGTTCAGGGCCAGCCCGACTCGGCGGGTCTCTCTGGCCGTGGCGGGGGTGAGGAAGCCGGCCCCGACCACCGGCCCGCGGATGGTCGGCGGCACCGGCTCGGTGACCATGGCCGTCCCCCGGTGAAACCGCACGGGGACATCCAGGCCGGCCAGCCGGCCGATGCTCCCCGTCCAGGCGCCGCCGGCGTTGACGAAGGTGCGTGCCCGGACCGCGCCAAGGTCGGTGAGGACGGCGATGGCCCGTTGGCCGTCCAGCTTGAAACCCCGGACCGGCGTATGCTCGGCGATGGTTGCTCCGTTCTTCCTGGCGCCGGCGGCGAACCCAAGGGTGACCCGAAGCGGGTTCAGCCTCCCCTCGAGCGGGCAGTAAGCCAGGCCGACCAGGCCATCAGGAGAGATAAACGGTTCGACCGCGGGGGCTTCTCGGGGGCCCAGGATCGACCCGGCCACGCCCCGCCGGGCCTGCCTCGCCAGAAGGCCTTTGGCCGTCTCCAATTGAGCCTCCGTGGTCAGGACATAGCTGCCGCCGGTGACCTCGTACTCCAGGTCCACCCCCAGCTCGTCCGAGAGACCGGGATAGAGTTCAAGGCTCTTGAGGGTTAGCGCCAGGTGGGCATCGGCTTCGCGGTCCAAGACGGAGGTCTGACCGAGGTTGGCGCCTGAGGCTCCGGAGGCGATTTCCCGCTGCTCCAGTAAGAGCACCTCGAGGCCCTCTTTGGCCAGGTAGTAGGCGGCGGCGCAACCCAGGACGCCCCCGCCGATGACCACCGTATCAACCTTCTTCGGCAAGTCTCTTCCAGTGTTCATGGTGGGAAAGACCTTCCACGCCTTGGATGGATTTCCTGCCAGCTAGGCGGCTTATTGTTAACGTGACTGAAAAGATTTTAATCCTACTTAAAAGCATGAAGGACTTCACCGAAGTCCCGTGGAAAAGAGGAATAAGCTCCACCATTTGGCACGTAGCAGTGTTTTTCCCATCCAGGAGAGGAGGCCGGATAGGTGACCCTCATTCAGTACTATCCCGGGGAGTCTCTGTTCCATAGGCTCGACCCCCGGGTCAAGATCCTCATCCTTCTCTTGCTGACCGTCGTCATCTTCATCGTTGAGAACTTCTTCGTCATCGCCATCATCTTTGCGACCATCTTGGCCCTCTGGACCAGCGCCCGGTTACCCCTCAAAGCGGTGGCCTCGTACTTCAAGTTCCTCCTCAGCCTCTTTGTCTTCTTGACCATCCTCCAGGCCCTCTTCTATCCAGGCACCAGGGTTCTGGTCCATCCGATCATCCCCGACGTCGTCCCGCTCCTCGGAGGCTCGGGGACCATCACCGTCGAGGGGCTCCTCTTCGGCCTGTTGATCTGCTTCCGTCTTCTCGTCCTGGTCTGTCTGCTCCCCCTGATCACCATGACCACGCCCATTCACATGTTCGCCCTGGGCCTGGTGAGGATGGGGATGACCTACAGGATCGCCTATACCGCGACGACGGCCATCAACATGATCCCGACCCTCCAAACGGAGACCGGTGTGATCATCGACGCCCAGCGCCTCAGGGGCTTCACCGTCTTCGAGAAGGGGACGATTGTGCAGAAGATGAGGGCCTATCCGGCCTTGGTTGTCCCCCTGGTCATCGGGGCCATGCGCCGGGCCCAGTTGATGGGCGTGGCCATGGACGCCAGGGCCTTCGGGGCCCTCGACAAGCGTTCCTACGTCGAGGATATCGCCATGCGTCCGATGGACTGGGTGGCGGCCGGCGTCCTCGTGGTCTACTCGGCCGCCACGCTCTTGGCCAACTTCACCCTGTAGAGAGGGGACGTACCAGTGTCTGACGTCCTGGTAAAAATAGAGAACCTGGCTTACCGGTATCCCCGGACCAAGCGTTATGTCCTGACCGACATCAACCTGGAAGTCGAGCGGGGCGAGTTCGTCGCCATCATGGGCGCCAACGGCTCCGGCAAGACCACTCTGTGCCAGTGCCTCAACGGGGTCATCCCCCACTCGCAGGGCGGCCGCCTGAAGGGCCGGGTCACCGTTGCCGGTCTCGACACTCAAACGAGCTTCACCTCCCAGCTCGCCCAGAAGGTCGGGATGGTCCTGGACGATCCGGAGACGCAGCTCTTCACAACGAAGATCAGCAACGAGATCGCCTTCGGCCCGGAGAACCTCTGCCATCCGGTCAAAGAGATCATCGAGCGGATCGGCTGGACGCTCAAGGTCGTCCGGCTCGAGGGGTTCGAGGATCGGCCCCCGACGGCCCTCTCCGGCGGGCAAAAGCAGCGTTTGGCCATCGCCGCGGCGCTGTCCATGTTGCCCGAGGTGATGGTCCTCGACGAACCCACCTCGCAACTGGACCCCGTCGGGACGGTCGAGGTCTTCGAGGTCATCCAGGAGCTCAAGGAGCGGCATGGGATGACCATCTTGATGGCCACCCACAAGAGCGAGGAGATCGCCCGCTTCGCCGACAAGGTGGTCGTCCTTCAGGAAGGCAGGATGGTCGCCTGTGACCGTCCTCAGGTCATCTTCTCCGACGCCAAGCTGATGCGCGAGACCTGGATCAGGCCCCCGCAGGTCTCGGAGTTGGCTTCGTACTTGGGCGAGCGTGGGGTGAACCTCCCGGCCTGCCCGGTGCTCAAGTCCGACGCCGTGGAAGCCGTTACCCAGCTTCTGTCAGCCAAGGAGTGAAGACAGTGGAAGAACCGGTGATTCAGGTCCAGAACCTCACCTACACCTACCCCGGCGGCTTCACGGCTCTCCGTGAGATCAACTTCAGTGTCCGGAGGAACGAGTTTGTTGGGATCATCGGACAGAACGGCGCGGGCAAATCGACCCTCCTCAAGAACATCACCGGGCTGCTGACGCCCGCCGTCGGGCGGGTGGTCGTCCACGGCTTTGACACCCGGCGGGCCAAGGTGGCGGACATCGCCACCCATGTCGGTTTTGTCCTCCAGAACCCCGACCGGCAACTGTTCGCCCAGACCGTCCGGGAAGAGGTCGCCTTCGGACCCAAGAACCTCGGCCTCCCGGATTCCGATATCGAGGAACGGGTCCAGACCGCCCTCGCCTATGTGGGACTTGAAGGCAACCGGGAGGGCTTCCCTCCGGCCCTGAGCAAGGGCGACCGGGCCAAGGTGGTCATCGCTTCAGTCCTGGCCATGCGGCCGGAGCTGATCATCCTCGACGAGCCGACCAGCGGACAGGACTATCGGGGCTGCTATCAGATCATGGATATCGCCCGTGCGTTCCATCAATCGGGCCACACCGTGGTCGTCGTCACCCACCACATGGCCCTCGTCGCCGAGTACGCCGACCGGGTCATCGTCATGGGCAACGGCAGCATCCTCATGGACGACACGACTCGCAACGTCTTCGCCCGGCCCGACCTTCTCCGTCAGACCTACATCACGCCGCCCCAGATCACCCAGGTCGCCTCCGAGCTGAATGGGGCCGTCGGTCTGACGGAAACCGTCCTCCGCGTCCCCGAGCTCGGCGAGGCCGTCCTCCGCCGGCTGGGCGGGAAGGTCCCCCAGAACTAACCCCCATCGTCGCCGGAGGACCCCGATGATCATTGACGGCCATGTCCATTTGACCCGGCCCCTGTCCATGCTCCTTGAAGGGATGAACGCGGCCGGTGTCGACCGGGCGGTAGTCTGTTCGGCCGGCCTGGCCGAGGGCGAGACGATCACCGACCTGGCCACCGCCCGCCTGGGGATGGACCGCATCGCCCGGGCAGGGGCGCAGGCGGGTTACGGTGCCGACCGCCTATGGGCAATCAACGAAGGGCTGGCGGCGGCCGTAAAAGCTTCCAGCGGCCGAATCGGAGCCCTCGGGAAACTCGATCTCCATCTGCCCGACGAGGTCGTGGCCCATGAACTCGAGCACCTCCGCGACCTCGGCCTGTGGGGCGTCGGTGAGACCGTCGGTCTCCACGGTCGGGTCGAGCGGCTTGAGCCCGTCCTCCGGGCGTTATCAAACGCCCCTCGGCCGGTGCTTCCGGTATGGATCCATGGGGACTACCCGATGGATGCGGACGACCTGGAGCAGGTCCTGGCCCTCGCCCGAGGGTACCCGGCGGTCCCCATCGTCATCGGCCACCTTGGCGGGGACCATTGGATCCCGGTCATCGACGGGGCCCGCCGGCTGGACCATGTCTACCTCGATACCTCCGAGGCCGTGAACCTTGTCGCCGTGCGGGTGGCCGCCGCGGAAATGCCTGACCGTCTCCTCTTCGGTTCCGATTTCCCCTGGGAAGACCCGCGGGTGGCCTTGATGCGGGTCGGGCAAGTGGGTCTGGAATCGCCGGCGCTCCAGAGGATTCTTGGACAGAATGCGCTGGCTCTCTGGCCAAACCTTTGAAAGTCGAACTCCCGGATGACCGCGGCGGGGAGGAGGCGTGGTGAAAGAGCTGCCGGCCTCTCGGGAGTCGACGGCCCAATGATAAAAGGAGGAGCAGCCATGACCAATCCTGTTGTTACCGGCCGGGAAGCGGGACTCAAAAAGTACCTTGGGACGACCCACCCCGCGGTAATCGCCGTCTGGGCGGCCCTGATCGCGGTAGCGAACCTACTCCCCTCGATTCCCTTGATCGGCACGGGTGGTACCTTCAGTGTCAGCGCGGCTCTACTTCCCCTGGCCGGAATCTTCTTTGGTCCTATCCCGGGCGCCGTCTGCGCCGCCATCGGTCAGTTCATCGGTCAGATCCTCGCCCCGCACATCGCCTGGCTCGGCATGGGGACCTTCATCATCGGGACGACCAACGCCCTCGTTGCCGGCTTCATATCTCGTAAGAACTGGGTCGCTCCGGTGGCCATCATCGCCCTCTTCACCCTCCTCTGGTTCACCACCGCCATCGGCCAGCAGGCCGTCCTCTTCCCGATCGTGGTCTACGGTTCGGGTATCGTCATCGGTCTGGTCGGAGCTCTCTGGGGAGCGAGGCTGCTGGAGAAGGACAACCCCGTGGGTCGAGGCGTCGCCATCTGGCTGGCCTCCTACGCCGGCTTCATGGCCGCGGCCGCGGTCGGCAACTACCTCGGCATCCTGGTCGTCAAGATCCCGGCCAAGGTCTGGAATGTCCTGGCCTTCGTGACCCCGGTGGAACGGACGATCTTCTCTCTGGGCGCCATGATCATCGGTATTCCGCTCCTCGTCGGCCTCCCGAAGATCGGCATTTTCGTGGGCCCGCAGCCCAAGGAAGAAGACGACGACTGAGCTTCAGCGTTTCGGGCGGAGGAGGTCCAAAGCTCCTCCTCCGCCCGGGCCCCTAATTTGCCGGAGGTGACCGACAGAGTGTTCAGTGTCAACGAAGAAGCCGCGAAGATTGCCCGCCGGATGATCTCCGAGGCTGACCTACTCAACATTGAAGTTAGCAGGCTGGACAACGGTGCGACCGTTCTCGACTGCGGGGTTTCCGCGGCCGGGGGATGGCTGGCCGGAAAACACTTCGTCGCCGTAACCATAGCCGGACTCGGCGAAGTCGCCTTCGGCACCTTCCAACTCAGCGGACTTGTCCTTCCCTCGATCGACGTCTACGTCGACCGGCCGGGGATCGCCTGCCTGTCGTCGCAGTTCTCGGGGTGGCGCATCCCCGGGGTCAGGTACAACACCCTGGCGCCGCTCGGGTCCGGGCCGGCCCGGGCCATCGCCCAGAACGACAAGTTCTGCAAGCCGGTCCCTTACGTGGACAAGAACCACGAGGTCGTCTGGGCCATCCAGACCACCGTCCTTCCGGATGTCGCCATGACCGATTCGGTCGCCGCCGCCTGCGGCGCCGAGCCGGAGAACCTCTATGTCCTGGCCGCCGCCACCGGGAGCTTCGCCGGGGCGATGCAGGTCGTCGCCCGCAACGTCGAGCCGGCCATGTGGCGCGTCGCCTCCCAGGGGTTCGACCCCAACAAGGTCATCTGCGGTTACGGTTCCTCTCCGCTCCCGCCGATCGTTCGCGACGAACTGAAGGCGATGGACCGGGTCAACACCTCCCTCCTCTACGGGACCAGTGTCCTCCTCTACGTGGACTGCACCGACGCCGAGGTCGAGGCGGTCATCGAGCGGCTGCCGCTCTCGGGTTCCCGGCTGTACGGTGAAGAGTTCATTGACATCTTCGAGCGGGGGAAGCGCGATTTCTATGAGATCGACAAGGACGTCCATACGGTGGCCCGCTTCACCATCAACAACGTCGCCACCGGACGGACTTACAGCGCCGGAACCATCCGTCCCGACCTGCTGGAAAAGTGCTTCTCCAGATAGACCAATGATCATCGATGTGCACAACCACGTTCTCTCGCCGGAGGTCATCGCCGGGGCCCGCCACTACATGACCCGGGATGCCCACTTCAAGACCCTCGGGGAGAGCCCGAAGAACAAGTACGCCACCGCCGATGACCTCGTGGCCGAGATCGGGGCGACCGGCGTCGACCAGGCGGTGGCCTTCGGTTTCGCCTTCAAGGACCAGGGCTTATGCCGGGAGACCAATGACTACGTGATTGACGCCGTTCGGCGCTACCCGGGTCGGTTGATCGGCTTTGCCTGCGTCTCTCCTCTGGCCCCGGGTCTGGAGGCGGAGCTGACCCGGTGTCATGAGGCCGGTCTGGTCGGTGTGGGCGAGCTGTTCCCCGATGGCCAGGGCTACGACATCTCCGACCAGGCCCAGGTGGGGTTGCTGGCGGGCGTCTGCCGCGAGCGGGGGATGCCTATCCTTCTCCACACCAATGAGCAGGTCGGGCACGCCTACCCGGGGAAGGGGGTCACCGGACCGGTCAGGGCGGCGGCCTTCGCCGAGCACAACCCCGGGGTGACGGTCATCCTGGCCCACCTTGGTGGGGGGCTGCTGTTCTATGAGCTGATGCCGGAGATGCGGCGCATCCTCCGCGACGTCTACTACGATACCGCCGCCATGCCCTTCCTCTACGACAAGGCCCTCCTCCAGGCCGCCGCCACGGCGGGGGTGCTGGAGAAGGTCCTCTTTGGAAGTGACTACCCCCTGCTATCCCCGGGCCGCTACGTCGAAGAAATCGACCGAGTGGGCCTGGACTCCTCACAAAAGGCCCTCATCCTAGGAGCTAACGCCGCACGGGTGATCCCAACCGCCACGGGGAGATGATAACTTGGCGATTCTGATCAAGAACGCCAGATACCTGATTCAGGACGCGGATACCGTCCTGGAGGGGGCCGACCTCGTGATCCGGGGCAACCGGATCGCTTCGGTCTCACCGACCGGGGGAGAGCCCGGCGTCGGTGACGGCGCGGGCGCCGGACCGGTGGAGGAAGTCATCGACGCCACGGAGAAAGTAGTTATCCCGGGCTTCGTCAACGCCCATACCCATCTGTACCAGAACCTCCTGAAGAACGTGCGCGAAGATCTCCCTCTCAAGCAGTGGTGTGAAGAGGTCACCTTCCCCTTTGCCGACGTTGTCCATCAAGACCACTGGCAACGCAACGACATCTCGGTCGGGTACGCCTGGTCGGTCCTCGGGGCGATGGAGATGGTCCGCTCGGGGATAACGTCCTTCATCGACATGGATCTTACCCTGGACACCATCTTCGAGGCCTGGCTGGACGTGGGTGTCCGGGGCATCGCGGCAATCACCATGGTCAACCGTTGGGTGCCGAAGGACCTGATGCGAGACGACTCAGTCCGCAAGGCCGAGGTCCTGTCCTACGTTGATCGGTGGACCGGCTCGGCTGGGCGGGGACTGGTTCAAGTCGTCCTGGCCCCGTCCACCCCGTTTGCCTGTACCCCTGATATGCTGGCCTGGATCCGCTCGATTGCCGACCAACGGGACCTCGGAGTCCAGACCCATGTCTCCGAGACCCGGTGGGAGGTCGAGCAATCCACCAGGGAGACCGGGACCACCCCCCTGGCCTATCTCGACTCGCTCGGTTTTCTGAAGGGCCACCTCACCGCGGCCCATTGTGTCCACCTGACGGCGGCCGAGATTGACCTGGTCCAGGAGCGGGGGGTCATCCCCATCTACAACCCCAAGAGCAACATGAAGCTGGGCAGCGGGGTCGCTCCGGTGGCCCGGATGCTCAGGCAGGGCATCCCCGTCGCCCTGGCCACCGACGGGGCGGCTTCCAATGATATCATGGACATGTTCGAAGAGATGCGGGTCGGGGCACTGCTCCAGAAGGTGGCCGCCGAGGATCCCTCGGTCATCTCCGCCCGGGACATGTTCCGAATGGCCACATCGAACGGCGCCCGAGCCGCCCGGCTCGACGCCGGTGAGCTGAAGCCGGGGAAGCTCGCCGACCTTGTCATCCTGGACCTCAACCAAGTGCACACCTCGCCGATTCACGACATTGTCCAAGCCCTTGTGCTCTGTGGAAAGGCAGCCGACGTGGAGACCGTCCTCATCGACGGCAAGGCAGTGATGCGCGACCGGAGGTTCACGACCATCTCTGAGGAGGAGACCTTCCAACGTGCAGTGGCGATCGGAGCGGACCGCTATGAACGGTCCCGGCAGAAGACCCTCAAGGCCGAGTTTTAGACCAAAACCGGTGGCGACACGCCCGGTGGCGGCCTACCTATGATCGGGCCGCTGATCAAGAAGATCAGGCAGGAGAACGGGATGAGCCAGACCGAACTGGCCGTCAAGACCGGATTGACGCCGAGCTTCGTCTCGCAGTTCGAGCGCGGCCTGACCGAGCCGTCGCTGGCCACCCTCCGGAGGATCTGCGAAGTCCTAGGGGTCTCCATGTTCCAGTTCCTGGTCGGGGACGAAGAGGTCAACCCGCTGGTGAAAAAGGATCAGCGGAAGCGGATCGTCTTTCCCAAGTCGAACCTCGTCCATGAACAGTTGACCAGGAGCGGCGGCCGCAAGCTGGACATGTCCTACAGCGTCCTGCCGGCGGGGGTGGTCTCCAGCGATGAACCGCTGAACCATGCCTGCGACGAGTGCATCTTCGTCCTCAGCGGCCGGCTGGAGATCCGCCTGGGCGAACAGCTGTACCTGGTTGACGAAGGTGACAGCATCTACATCGACGCGCGCACGCCTCACCAAATGCGGAACATCGGGGAAGATGAGGCCCGCATCGTCATGTGCAGCGCGCCGGCGATTTTCTGAGCGGCCTTGGTGGCCGCCAGGCACCATGGACGAGAGGTCAACCCGCTGGGGGAGCCCTCTCGTCCATGCTTTGTCAGCCCTTTCCCGACCAGCCCATGGGCCGTTGCCGCGCTGACCGCGGCCGAGAGGAGGACCGGTAGATGCAGATTGTCGGTGAACTGATCAACAGCAGCCGCAAGGGGGTTCAATCGGCGGTGGCCGCCAGGGATGTCGCCTTCATCCAAGACCTGGCCCGAAGACAGGTCGCGGCCGGGGCCACGATGCTGGACATCAATGCTGGGACTTTCCTCGAGGCCGAGCCAGAAGCCCTGGAGTGGCTGGTCAGGGTGGTCCAGGAGGCCGTCGACCTGCCCCTGTGCCTGGACAGCCCCAACCCCGTCGCCCTGGAACGCGCCCTCCGGACCCACCGGGGGAAGGCCCTGCTGAACTCGATCACCGCCGAGGAGGAACGACTCTCCTCGCTGATCCCGTTGGTTATAGAGTCTCAATGCTCCGTGGTCGGCCTGCTCATGGACGACGGCGGCATCCCGCAGACCCTGGAGGACCGCCTCCGCATCGCTCACCGGCTGGTCTCAAGGCTGACGGCGGCCGGTGTGCCGGCCGGGGACATCTTCCTTGACCCGCTGGTCCAGCCGGTCGGCGTCTCCGGGGCCTACGGCCCGGTTGTCCTCGAGACCATCCGCCGGGTCGTCAGTGAGCTGGCCCCGGTTCACACCATCTGCGGGCTGTCCAACGTATCTTTCGGGCTACCGGCCAGGAAGCTCCTGAATCGGGCCTTCGTGGTGATGGGGGTGATGAGTGGTCTGGACACGGTCATCCTCGATCCCGAGGACCAACAGCTGATGGGACTCCTCGCCGCGGCCCGGGTCGTCTCCGACCGGGATGACTTCGCCCTCGAATACATCAGCGCTTTTCGCGCCGGGAGGCTGGCCGAATGACCACCGAGACCCTCCAGCGGATTTCGGATGCCGTGCAGCGTGGCGACGCCAAGGTAGGCGACCGGCTGACCAGGGAGGCTCTGGCGGGGGGGACCGCCCCTGGGATCATTCTCACCCAAGGCCTTCTCACGGCGATGGCCACCATCGGGGCCAGGTTCAAGGCCGAGGAGGTCTTCATCTCCGAGGTCCTGATGGCCTCAATGGCCATGAAGGCCGCGATGGGAGTGCTGAGGCCCCTTCTCTCGGCCGGCGAGGTGCAAACGAAGGGGACCTTTCTCCTCGGCACGGTCAAAGGGGACCTCCACGACATGGGTAAGAACCTAGTCGCGGCAATGGTCGAGGGGGCCGGGTTCACGGTCGTCGACCTGGGCGTCAACGTCCCGCCCGAGCGTTTCGTCCAGGCCATCGTCGAGCTTAGACCCCGCCTCGTCGGGCTGTCGGCCCTCCTGACGACGACCATGCCCTGGATGAAGAAGACCATTGAAGCGATCGACCGGGCCGGCCTCCGGGAGTCGGTCAGGGTCTTTGTCGGGGGAGCCCCGGTGACCCAGGACTTCGCCGACCGGATCGGAGCCGACTTCTATGCCCCGGATGCCGCCAGCGCCGCGGAGCTGGCCGTCCGGGCAGCCCGGTGACGACTCGGCGGGCGCTGTGTGGTCGATGATCCAACCAATTAGAGGGGTGAGTAATGTGGCCATAAGCTCGAGGAAGTTCTTCCTTCCCACGGACGTCCGGTTCGGCCGGGGAGCCCTGGCCGGGTTCGATGACTTCGTCCGGCCGGGGGAGCGTGTCTTCATTGTCGCCGACCCCGGAGTCGAGAAGGCCGGCCTGGTCAAGCCGGTCCAGGAACGCATCGCCGGCAATAAGGGCGAGACGGTCGTCTTCAACCGGGTCGAGCCCAACCCGACCTCCCAGATAGTCCTCGAAGCGGTGGCGGAACTGAAGAAGTCCTCGGCCACCGCCGTGGTGGCCGTGGGGGGCGGGAGTTCTCTCGACGTCGGTAAGGTCGTGGCCGCTCTGGCCACCAACGATGGCCCCCTCGAGGAATACCAGTGGCACGACAGGCCCTTCACCATCGAACCATTGCCCTTCATCGCCATCCCCACCACGGCCGGGACCGGCAGCGAAGTCACCCGGGTGGCGGTGATCGTTGATCGGAAAGTAAAGAAGGGAATCAACTCCGATCGCCTCTTCCCCCGGGCCGCGTTGGTCGACCCCGAACTGATGACCGGGTTGCCGCCCAGACTCACCGCGGCCACTGGGTTGGACGCCCTCAGCCACGCGGTCGAGGCCTACGTCGGGATAAACGCCAACTCCGCGACCGACGCCTGGGCCCTGGAGGCGATCAAGCTGATCGGCCGTTCCCTGTGGCGGGCCTGCGGCTGCGGGACCGACCTCGGGGCCCGCGAGGACATGGCCGTGGCCAGTACCCTGGCCGGAGCGGCCATGGACCAGGCCGGCCTGGGCATCGTCCACTCGATGGCCGGGCCGCTGTGCACCCATTTCCACCTCCCCCACGGGGAAGCCAACACGGTCCTGCTCCCATACGGCATGCGCTTCAACCTGATGGCCAGGCCGGAGCGGTTCGCCACGATTGCCTCGGCACTGGGTTGCCAGACCACCGGACTCAGCCCTTGGGAAGCCGGGCTGAAGGCGGTCGAGGCGGTCGACCAGCTGATCCGGGAGAGCGGTCTGGACGTCAACCTGGCTGCGTACGGTCTCAGCGCGGCCGATGCCGACCTCATCGCCGAGGGGACCGAAGAAATGATGTTCCTGTTGCGTAACAACCCACGCTTGCCCTCCCGGCAGGAATGCCGGGAAGTCTTCCTGGCTACGCTGGAGAGGAGGAACCCCGTTCTCTGAATTCAGCCCCTTGCGTGGGATGACCCTGACAATGCTATAATGGACATTGGAGCAGACCTTCGGGCTGCAAAAACAGAGAGCCGCGATCGCCCGCTCGGGATCGTGGCTTTTTGTACCCAATCCGGCTGCGATTGGGCTGGTCGACGTGGACGCCCAAGATTAGGCCGGTGAGGAGCTGACGCGCTTGTTCCCCTTCCTCGACGTCATCAAAGGCATCCTACAGCTGGCCCCGAGCGTCCTCTTCGGGGGCCCGACCTTCCTGTTCTTCTGGATCATGGTCGGCGTCGTCGCCCTCATGTACCAGAGGATCACCGACCTGGAGAAGAAGCTCCACGGGGTGGCCAGGAACGAGGCCCTCGACCAGACCCTCTCGGCCATCTTCTTCGGCTTCTTGGCCGGCCTCGCCGGGAGCTTCGTCCTCATCTTCGTCGGCGTATCCCTGTCGCAGGGCGATACCGTCTGGGTGATGGGCCTGGCCATCCTGCTGATGCTCGTCGATCGCCGTCTGATCTGCTTCTCCTACGCCGGCGGGATCGTCTCCCTGTCCTCACTCCTCTTCGGCTGGCCGCACGTCAATGTCCCCGGCCTGATGGGGCTGGTGGCCGTCCTCCACATCACGGAGAGCCTCCTCATCCGGTTTACCGGGGCCAGCTGCGCCACCCCCGTCTACATCAAGAACCGGGGTGGACGGGTGGTCGGCGGCTTCACCCTTCAGAAATTCTGGCCGGTCCCCATTGTCGTCCTGGTCCTCGCCTTGATCACCGACCGCAGCCTGCTCACCGGGGTCACGGCGATGCCGGAGTGGTGGCCGCTGATCCGCAGCAAGGGCATGCCCCTGGACGACCCCAACTGGATCTTCACGATGATCCCGGTGGTCGCGGTCATCGGTTACGGCGACATCGCCATCACCAGCCCGCCTGAGATCCGGGCCAGGCGCAGCGCGAGCTACCTGGCCTTGTATAGCTTCGCCCTGCTCGGGCTGGCCATCCTCGCCTCTCACAGCACCCTGGCCGCTTGGCTGGCGGCCCTCTTCAGCCCGCTCGGTCACGAGGTGGTCGCCGTCTCGATGAGCCGCCGCGAGTTGAGGGGCCGGCCATACTACGTGCCCCCGCCGCGTGGCGTGCGCATCCTCGACGTCCTGCCGGGAGGGCCGGCCCGGACGGCCGGGCTGCGGCCGGGGGACATCATCCTCGAGGTCAACGACGAGCCTGTGAACAAGAAGGTCGAGCTGTTCGACTGGTTGCGTCCCCCCGGCGCGGGCTACACGCCGGACGGGCTCAGGGGAGCGGCCTGGCTGCCGCACATCAACCTCAAGGTCCTCCGGGGCGAGAAGCTTCTCCACCTGCGGGCAACCGAGCTGCGCCGGGAGGAAGGGGTCATCGGGCTGATCATGGTCCCCGAGGAGGGCGACGACTTCCAGGTCGAAACGAAGAGCGGCGGGCATCTGCGGCCCCTGTTGGATTGGGTGGCCGGCCGGCTGCGCGGCGCTGCCGGGCGAAGCGGAGGGTGGAGGAACCAATGATCGAGACAGAACCGACCCAGAAGTTCAAGGTCGTCAGCGAGTATGAGCCCAGGGGCGACCAGCCGAAGGCCATCGACCGGCTGGCCGAGGGGATTCTCGGCGGGGCGCGGGTCCAGACCCTGCTCGGCGTGACCGGCTCGGGCAAGACGGCCACCATGGCCTGGACCATCGAGCGGGTCCAGCGGCCGACCCTCGTCATCGCCCACAACAAGACCCTCGCCGCCCAGCTCTGTGCGGAGTTCAAGGACTTCTTCCCGGAGAACAAGGTCGAGTATTTCGTCAGCTACTACGACTACTACCAGCCTGAGGCGTACATCCCGCAGACCGACACCTACATCGAGAAGGACTCGATGATCAACGACGAGATCGACAAGATGCGCCATGCGGCCACGGCGGCCGTCATGGAGCGGCGCGATACGATCATCGTCGCCAGCGTCTCCTGCATCTTCGGCATCGGTTCGCCCGAGGACTACCAGGAGATGAGGCTGTCGCTGGAACAGGGGCAAGCCGTCGACCGCGACGCCATCCTCAGGCAGCTGGTAGAGATCCAGTACGAGCGGAACGACGTCAACTTCACCCGCGGCACCTTCCGAGTCCGTGGCGACATCGTCGAGGTTTTCCCGGCCTCCTTCGACGAGCGGGCCATCCGGGTAGAGCTCTTCGGGGACGAGATCGAGCGGATCACCGAGGTCGACGTGCTGACCGGGGAGATCGCCGGCGAGCTCACGCACTTCACGGTCTACCCGGCCAGTCACTACGTGACCCTCCAGGCCAAGCGCGAGCGGGCCATCCACGGCATCGAGGAAGAGCTGGAGATGCGGCTGAAGTGGCTGCGCGAGCACGAGCGGTTGGTCGAGGCCCAGCGGCTCGAGCAACGCACCCGCTACGATCTGGAGATGCTCCAGGAGGTCGGCTTCTGCTCGGGCATCGAGAACTACTCGCGACACCTCAGCGGCCGGCTTCCCGGGCAGCCGCCATATACGCTGCTCGACTTCTTCCCGAAGGACTTCCTCATCGTCATCGACGAGAGCCACCAGACCATCCCGCAGGTCCGGGCGATGTGGGCCGGGGATCGGTCGCGCAAAGAGGCTCTGGTCGAGTACGGGTTCCGCCTACCGTCGGCCCTCGACAACCGGCCCCTGAACTTCGCCGAGTTCGAGCAACGGATCAACCAGATCGTCTTCGTCTCGGCCACCCCGGCTGCCTACGAACGCGAGCATTCGACCCGGGTGGTCGAGCAGATCGTCCGCCCGACCGGCCTGGTCGACCCGGCCGTCGAGGTCCGGCCGGTCAAGGGGCAGATCGACGACCTCCTCGAGGAGATCCACGACCGCGTCGGGCGCGGCCAGCGCGTCCTGGTGACGACCCTGACCAAGCGGATGGCCGAGAACCTTACCGACTACCTCCGGGAGGCCGGGGTCAAAGTCCGCTATCTGCACTCGGAGATCCACACCCTGGAGCGGATGGAGATCATCCGCGACCTGCGGCTGGGCGTCTTCGATGTGCTCGTCGGGATCAACCTCTTGCGCGAGGGGCTGGATTTGCCCGAGGTCTCGCTGGTGGCGATTCTGGACGCCGACAAGGAAGGGTACTTGCGGTCCGAGACCTCACTGGTCCAGACCATCGGCCGGGCCGCCCGCAACATCGACGGCAAGGTGATCATGTACGCCGACGTCATCACCGACTCGATGAAACGGGCCATCGGCGAGACCGACCGCCGCCGGGCCCTGCAGGAAGCCTACAACAAGAAGCACGGGATCACCCCGGAGACGGTCAAGAAGGCCGTCCGCGACGTGATGGAGACCTCGGGCGGGGCGACCAAGGTGGCCGAGGCCAAGGACATCTACAAGCCCGGGTTCGACGCCGGCAAGCTCAACCGGCGGGAGCGCGACAAATTGCTCGAAGCCTTGCGCAAGGAAATGAAAGAGGCCGCCAAACGGCTCGAATTCGAGCGGGCGGCCGATCTGCGGGACGCGATCATCGAGATCGAGCAGGGGAGCGGGGGGAAGGCGCCGGAGCCGCGACGGGCGAACTGACCGACGTGGCTACGCTCACAGGCTCAGGTGGGTCAGGATGAGATCCAGGAGGGTCTCCAGCCGCCAGGATTATGCCGGCGTAGCACAGGAAGCTCGCGCAGGTCGTGATCAGCAGCTCTTGAGACAGGCCACCTGGATTGAACGACTGATCCTGGGCGAAGATGCGGGACCTGAACGGCGGCGGGAAGCTGCTGCAGATCGTTGAGGGGGTCTCCAGATGACCGTGCCGGAAGCCGCCAGACCCACTGCCTCCGGCCGAATCTCGTCGGCCTGGCGGAACCGCCTCGGGTGGATCGCCGTGGCCCTGTCGTCCTTGGTCACCTCGTTCTTCGCCATGTTCGCTTTCGGGGAGAGCATGGCTTGGGGTCACCTTCCTGGCCATCGCCGTGCCCTGGACGGGGACCATCTTCGTCCTTCTGGGCGCCCTCGCCGTCTTGCTCTTTGGGGGTGCGCTGGGGCTGGTCCTTGGGCTCCTGCTGATTGTGGCTGGGATTCTGTTCTACCTCGGCCGACCCCGGCCCCGCAGGTTGGCGTATTGGGTCGCCGCGGGGGTTCCGATCCTGGTTGGAGGATTGACCATCGTGATGGTCGCCTTCCACGCGCCGCGAGTCTCTGGCTGAGTCCCGGTACGCGGCGGTCAATGTCAAGAGCGGCTGAGCGAGCATGGCTCGTCAGCCGCTTCTTTGTCGGGCGCTCGCTTGTGGAGATGGGTCAGGTCTTCGGGGCCTCAGTGCGATCAGCCCCTTGCACTTCGAGTCCAGTTGCTCATAGGGTCGGGAGAATCAGGTCCACCAGCGTGCCGCCATCCAAAGGCGGAGATTGCTCTTGCTCCGCGCGAAGTGGCAAGCCGGATTCGTGGAAGACCTTCCCACAGAATACTCGCCTGAGGACCGATGGCCTTGATCAGTAGACCGCTTGGCGAGACACTCTTAACCTCGGGCGGGGCGGCCAAGGTGGCCGAAGCCAAGGACCTCTACAAGCCCAGGTTCGATGTCTCGGAGCTGGGCCGGAGGGCCCTTTCCTAGAACAACGAAGGGACTACCTTCCACGAAGGAAGAACAAATGGTCGAAAAGTGACGAACGGTTGCAGGCCCAGACACGAAGGAAGAATCCGTAATCTCGGCAAAAATGAGTCTTCTTGTAACCCTGTGAATGCGAAACAGTGCCTTCGGAAGGAGTCCTCGCGGATGAACAGTCGGCAATGCGATTCCGGAATCAACGGCGTGGGAAGGATTCCCTGGGGCAGCCACATAGGGCTACTGTACGAGACCAAGGATGAGCTTATCGATCTCCTGGTTCCATACTTCTCGGCCGGGCTCGAAGAAAACGAGATGTGCGTCTGGGTAGTCTCCGAACCCCTTACCCCAGAGATCGCTTTGGACGCTCTCATCGCCATGCGCCCCGCGGTGAAGAGAGGGCTGCTCGAAGGCCGGATACGGATCATTGACTATGCCGAATGGTATCTACCGGACGGTGTTTTCCGAGCCTCGCGGGTCGCCGACGGTTGGGTCGAACTCGAGAAACAGGCGCTCGCCTCGGGGTTTCGTGGCCTGCGGGTGGCCGGGAACACATCGTGGTTGAACGGTCAGGTGTGGGACGACTTCATGAGCTACGAAGAGACGCTATACGGAAAGCTGGACAAGTACCGTATCGTCGCCCTGTGTTCCTATCAAGCAACCGGTCTCACCACCTGGCAGAAGTTCGAAGTCTTCAAGAACCATCAGGTGATCCTCATCCGGGACAGTGGGGAATGGCGTTGCATCTGGAATCCCCACGTCAAGGCATCGGAATGGGAAGCGATGTTCCAAGACCTGTCGGAAGCGGTCTTGTTGGCTGACGACACCGGGGAGTTGATCGCCGCTAATCATGAAGGATTGTCAATCCTCGGACTTACCTCAGTTGACCAGTTTCCGCGCCACTATGCCGCCGCCACTCTGCCGGGCTTGTTCTTCGGCTCAAGTCAGCCTTTGGAGCCGGGCCCATGTCGTGATCGGCCGGCTTGCTTCCGCAACCATTTGGGGCGAGAGCTTGACCTCGTCGTCTCTGTTTCGGACACCCGACGTCTCTCGGGCAGTCCAGGTCGACACCTCATTGTTGCCACAGACGTATCAGAAATCAGAAGGCTTGAGAGGGCCAAAGACAGCTTCATGCAAGTCGTCAGTCATGAACTCAGAAACCCTCTGCAGGTAGTCAGGGGCTTGGTGCAACTCACCCAGTATAGGTATGCCGGCATTTTGCCGGAAAAGGGCGTCGATACCCTGAGAAGACTCGACACCCAAGTCACCGACCTTGCTCGCCTCGTTGAAGATATCCTGACCGCCTATCGGCTTGACAAAGGGGAGTTTCCAATCAGCCTTGGCCTCTTCGGTCTGGCCGATTTGGTCACCGATGTCGTCTCCACTTATACCGCTAATGGGTCACACGAATTGATTACCGAGACCTACGGTTCGAATTCGGTGAGCATCCTGGTCGATGGATTTCGGGTCAAGCAGATCATCTCGAACTTGCTGAGCAATGCCTGCAAATACAGCGAAGACGGCCAGAGAATTTGGGTCAGAACACGGATCGGGGCCGACCATGTGCAGGTCATGGTCGAAGATGAGGGAATCGGCATCCCCAGAGACCAGCTGGAGAAGATCTTCGAAGGGTTCTATAGGGCTGACAACGTCAGCCAGTGGAAGACCGGGGGAATAGGCCTTGGGCTGTACATCAGTCGCAACCTTGCCCGGAGGATGGGAGGCGACCTGTGGGCGGAGCAAAACCCAGGCGGTGGAACCACAATGGTGATGGAATTGCCACTGCAGCAAGGGTCGGAAAAGCAACTGGCGTAGCGCTCGCTGCCGATGACGCCGGAGCAGGTTTGCCTCGGCCCCGGTCGAATAGGTGAAGTATGGACACACCGCAATCCTCTTCCGGCACGGATCGGATGGGCCTCGTCGAACGCCTGCATGAGCTGGCCTTGAGTGAGGGCATCACCCATTTCGGCGTGGCCGACCTGGGCCCGGCCGGTGACTTCATCGCCGCCCAGGGAGGCCGGCGTCTGCTGGGCTTTCCCCGGGCCATCTCCCTGGGCGCCGACCTCAGCGATGCGATGGTCGAACCCATCGAGGACCAGGATGACCGCGGCCCGCTGCTGACTTATCGCTACTACATCTACGAGATGGTCAACCGGCTCCTGAACCAAGCGGCCACCCGGGTGACGGCGGCCCTTCAGGCGGAGGGGGCCAAGGCCTACGCCATCCCGGCCTCCCATAGCCTCGACACCGACCGGCTCTGCGGCCTCTTCTCCCACAAGCTGGCGGCCCGTCTGGCCGGCCTCGGCTGGATCGGCAAGAACTGCCTGCTGATTACTCCGGAGCACGGTCCGCGGGTCCGCTTCGCCACCGTCCTGACCGACGCCGACCTGCCGACCGGCCAACCCTTGCCCGACGGTTGCGGGACCTGCGAGATCTGCGTCAAGACCTGCCTGAGCGGGGCCATCGTAGGCCGGGCGTTCGACCAGGCCGAGCCCAGAGAGGCCCGCTTCCTGGCCAAGACCTGTGAAGCCCGGTCGAAGAAGCGAAAAGAGGCCCTCGGGATCACTGACCCCGGATCCCTCTGCGGCCTGTGTGTCTTGGTCTGTCCGTACGGCTCCCGGCCCTGATCCCCTGCTTGCCGGGAGATCGGACGGAGCCGCCGCGGGCAAGACAAAAGCCCGGCCTGGGCCGGGCTTTTTCATTGACCTCACGGATGACTCTACTTCGCTTCATCCACCGCTTTCTGGACCCATTCGGCGAAGGTCTTCTCCGGCACCGAGCCTTCGAATTCGACCTTCGTGTCTCCCTGGCGGATGACCACCTTGGGCACCGCATAGACGCTATTCTCCTGCGACCATTCGGGGAATTCGGCGGCCTCGATCACCGAGGCGTGAACCTTGTCGCTCTCCATGGCCATCTCATGAGCCAGCCGCGCCGCGGCCGGACAGTGCGGTCACGTAGGGGTGACGAAGACGTCGATCCGGACGTCCTTCGTCAGCCCTTGCAGCATGTCCTTGGTCGGCTGGGCCAGCCTGGTCTGCTCCTTGGACACATCCATCAGGTCGGCGACCAGCACCGAAAACTCCATCCCGCCCGGGAGCCCGTAGAAGCGCACCCCGCGATCCTTCCCCTGCGAGTCGAGAAGGACCATCGCCGGGACCTTCTCGATTCCGTACTTCGCGGCCGCCGCCCCATCCTGGCTGAGGTCATGGATCTCCACCTTCAGCTTGGACGACAGACCCTCGAGCTCTCTGGTCAGGTCGGCGGCGGTCTGGCAATACGGGCAGCCCTCATCCGGCTCGGTCTGGGCTTCGCCGGTCGCACCGTCCTTGGCTTCCTGTAACCGCGTGAATAGGAGCAGGCTGACCTCGCCCTTGAACTCGTCGCCGAAAAGCTTTTCGAGGTAAGCCCGGTCCTTCTCCTGAATCAAAGGCACTTCTCCATCACCTCGCTTGCCAATCATTATGCCCGGAATCGGAACGCCACTGCACTTCCCGGGGAATACCCCAAGGGGTATATCCCAGCCCGTATTCAGTGTATCAGCCCGCGCCCGCTCAGTCAATGAGCGGCACGGTCTCGAGGCTGTCAAGTTAATGTTGGTGGCCTATTAGGCGATCCGCAGCCGGCCGTTACGATAGGCCCGCTGGAAGGGTTTGGTTTACTTGTTTGAAGAAGTGAGATAGCCCGTGGGAAGCGTTGCGGCCCATGGTCAACGCAG
>DASXUT010000021.1 GCA_036504675.1 Bacillota bacterium
CAGCTTGGCGTACGTGATCAGGCTGCTGTTGACGACCAGGGCCTTGTTGTTGAGGGTGTTATCCCCGCCCACCTGGACCTGGACCTGGGCCTGAATGGCCCGGCGGGCGGTCCCCGCGGCCGCGGTGGCGGTGACCGTAGCCAGGCGGCCGTTCGAAGCGACGGTGGCGGTGAACGACCCTTCGCCGACGGTCTTCGGGCCGAGGGTGCCGTTGAAGTCGGGATAGATGGTCAGGTAGTGGCGGGCGTAGTCGAGGCCCGCCTCGGCGACGTTGAGGGCGACCTCGCCCCGCCTGGCGTTGTGGGCGATGGTCAGGTCGTCGGAGGTGGCGCTGACGATGGCCGAACCAAGCAGGAAGACGAGGGCCACGGCGAACATGGCGATGAGGAAGACCACGCCGCGGTCGTCGTCGCGGGCGGAGACCAGGATGCGTCGGACAGAGCGCACGGTCATCACCCCCTTCACTGTGGCCCCACCCGGATGAAGCTCTCGGCGGTCATCGTCTGAGTGGTATCGTTCCGGGTCTGGCTGGTCACTGAGACGGTCACCCGACTGCGGTCGGTTGACAAGGCGAAGGTCAGAGTCTGGACCCCCGAGGCGATCGGCGTCGAAGTGGTCACCGAGCTGACCGTCTCGTCGCGGATGATCTCGGTGGTGGTCGCGTCGAGCCGGTACTGGACGGTCTTGGTGGGCGTGCCGGGCAGGTCGAAGCGGAGGCTGGAATAGCTGAAGACGCCGGCTGTAAGCGAGAAGGTCCCGTTCTTACCCTGCCTGATCTCGCGGGTCATCCGCTCGGTGGCCACCCGGAGGTTCTGCTGGGTCTCGGTGGCCGTGTCGTTCATCCGGAAGAGCTTCGCCCCGATGGCCTGAAAGATGACAATAGACGCCAAGACCATCCCCATTACGGCGATGGTCACCAGGAGTTCAGCGACGGTGAAGCCGCGCTCATCCCTGAGCAACCCTCGGCCGCGCTCATCCTTGAGCGACGGGGTGAGTCGGAACCGGTACCGGAACCGCGGCGGCAGGGACATTAGCCTTCCAAGCATAGGTATCACCTAGTGTTCAGCGATCCAGGTGGTCAGGTGGACCGATTCCAGCCCGCGCCGGCCCGTCCAGCGGACGGCCACGGTGACCTCGCGGAGGCCGCTTGAGGTCGGGTCGGGCGGCGGGCCGATGGCCACCTCGTACTCGAAAGCGGCGGCGCCGCCGACGGGCGTCCAGGCCCGCGGGGCGACGTTGGCGTAGGGGCCGGCCCGCAACTCCTCGATGATGGCCTGGGCCTGGTGGGTGGCGTCGGTCAGGTCGCGGGAGGCCGACTGCGACCAGATCCCGGCGTTGAACATGGCCAGGATGGGGCCGAAGGCGATGGTGATGACGACCATCGTCATCAGGGCCTCGATGAGGGTGAAGCCGCGGTCGTCGGAACGGAACGGCAGGCGGCGCAGGAACCGGGCCATGGCGGGCGATGGTCGCATCGTCTCTCCCCCTTCCGGCCGGCGGGTGGTCCTTCTCCACTTCAGTCAGCTAAAGGCACGGGGCGGCAGGGCCGGCCGTTAAGCCTCGACCCCGCCGCCCTGTTTCAAGAGATCAAGGCTTCTTCAGTTTCGCGTTGGTCGGCTCGGCGGCGGGGATCGCGCCGACGGCGGTCAGGGTGATGGTGCCGGCCCCGATGAGGTTGACCTTGGTGCCGCTGTCATAGTAGTCGATCTGAGCGTCGGCGATCGTCGCCGGGGCGGCCACGGCGCCCCAGTAGTAGGCGGACGCGCCGGCCGCGGTCGGGTCAAGGCCCGTCGGGAGGGCGTTGGCGGTGTAAAGGTCGGCCAGCGCTCCGGAGGTCTGGCCCGGGTCACCGAGGACGTACTTGGTGGCGTTGGTGCTGGCCACGCCGTCCCAGTTGACGGCATAGAAGTAAAGGTTGTTGTAGCCGTTCATGAAGATGAAATCTTGCTTGAGGAAGCCCTGGGCGACGAGCATCTTGAGGTTCAGCGGGTAGCGCCCGTACTTCAGGAAGAACTGCTCGAGGGAGCTCTCGATGGTCTTGATGTCGGCCGAGCCCTTGCCGGACTTGGAATTGGTGATCGCGCTCATCACCCGCGGCAGGGCGATGGTCGCCAGGATGCCCAGGATGGCCACCACGGCGAGGAGCTCGATCAGGGTGAAGCCGTGCTCATTCTTCTTGAGGCGTTTCCAGAAGATCTTCATCAGGTATGTCTAACCTCCCTCATGCTTGGGAAATTGGCGTCCCTACCCCGGCCCGGTTCAGGGCTTCTTGAGCAAGGGGTTGCTTGGCGCCCCGGTGTTGCTCAGATAGGTGAGGGTGATGCCGGCGGCCGGGAGGAACGGGGTCACGACCTGGCCATTGTCATAGTAGGCGATGGACGCGTCGACGAGGGGGAAGGTCGGGGGAGTGGCGATGCCCCAGTAGTTGCCGCTGGCGGTCGCCCCGGTGCCGACAGGATCAGTCCCCGCCGGCAGGGCGCCCGTCGCGTAGAGATTGCCGGCCGCGCCCGGGGTCTGACCCGGGTCACCCAGGACGTAGCTGGTGGCGTTGGTGCTGGCCACGCCGTCCCAGTTGACGGCATAGAAGTAGAAGTTGTTGTAGCCGTTTCGGAAGACGAAGTCTTGCTTGAGGAAGCCGTGGTTGACCAGTTCCTGGAGGTTCAGTGGATACTTGCTGTACTTGAGGAAGAACTGCTCGAGGGCGCTCTCGACGGTCTTGACGTCGGCCGATCCCTTGCCGGCCTTGGAGTTCGTGATCGCGCTCATCACCCGCGGCAGGGCGATGGTGGCGAGGATGCCGAGGATGGCCACGACGGCCAGGAGCTCGATCAGCGTGAAGCCGCGCTGGTCCTTCTTCATCCGCTTCCAGAAGATCTTCACTTCGAGACAACCTCCTTCGTGAATCCGGGGTCAGGGCTTCTTGAGGAGCGGGTTGGTCGGCTCGGTCATCGCCCCGCTCACGACGGTGAGGGTGATATTGCTGGTGAGAAAGCCGGGCACCTGGACCCCGCCGTCATAGTAAGCGATGTCCGCGTTGGTGACCGGGGCCGGCGGAGCCGCGGCGCCCCAGTAGTACGAGGCGTTGGTGGTCGGGTCGGTGCCCGGCGGCAGGGCGCCGGTTCCATAGAGGTTGCCGGGCATCGGCGAGCTGGGTGTCTGGCCGGGGTCGCCGAGGGCGTACTTGGTGGCGTTGGTGCTGGCCACGCCGTCCCAGTTGACGGCATAGAAGTAGAAGTTATTGTAGCCGTTTCGGAAGACGAAGTCCTGTTTCAGGAAGCCCTTTCCGACCAGCATCTGGAGGGTCAGCGGGTAACGTCCATATTTAAGGAAGAACTGTTCCAAAGCGCTCTCAACGGTCTTGATGTCGGCCGAACCCTTGCCGGCCTTTGAGTTGGTGATCGCGCTCATCACCCTGGGCAGGGCGATGGTCGCCAGGATGCCCAGGATGGCCACGACGGCCAGGAGCTCGATCAGGGTGAAGCCGCGATCGTCCTTCATGTGCCGTCTCCAGAAGATTTTCGTAGCGCAACTCGCCTCCTTCGTCGGATTTGGACCTCGACGCTGCACACTTGCGGGCCGGGTCTGGACCCATCTCTCTGCCGCGGCCGCCATTCACTGGTCGGCCAAAAATTAAAAGCCATCTTTTCGGGCTTCCAACGCCACCGAAAAGACGGCCAATAATTCCCGTGCCCTCTTCGGTAACCCAGCCGTCTTGGCCGCCCCGTCGCCGGTTTGGCTGTAGACCTGTGGCTTTGCGTCACCGCCTTTCGGCGGTTTTGCCCTTGTCGGTAAGGCCTATTTACTTTTTAGGTGAGTTATAGGGATTTCTATGAAGACCAGAAGATTCCTGCCGGTCCATGCATAATTTTACAACTCCGGCATGTCCCGGTTTTGGACAGATGCCCGCCGGCCCCCGCCGCCGGGGCTTGTCCGCGAGGTTGGTCTTCATTTGACCATCTGGAAGACGTCGAACATCGGCATGATCATGGAGACCAGGATGAAGGCGACGACCCCGCCGAGGACGACGATGATCAGGGGCTCCAGCATGGCCGTCATCCGTTCGACGGCCGAGTCGATCTCCTTGTCGTAAAAGTCGGCCACCTTCTGGAGCATGGTGTCGGTCGCGCCGGTCTCTTCCCCGACGACCATCATCTCGATGACCATCGCCGGGAAGACGCCGCTCTGGCGAAGGGGACCGGTCATCGACATCCCGTCGCGCAGGGAGACCTGGGCCCGCCGGACGACTCCGGCGACGACCCGGTTGCCGACGGTTTTCTCGACCACCGACATGGCCACCATCACCGGAACGCCGCTCTTGAGCAGGGTTGACAGGGTCCGGCAGAAGCGCGACAGGGACCGCCGCAGGACCAGCGAACCGAAGACGGGAGCCTTCAGCGACAAGGCGTCCACCCGGTAGGCCCCCCGCTCGGTGGCCACCCAGCGTCGGAAGGCCACGAGGGCCAGGGCGGCCCCGCCAAAGATGGCGTACCAGTAAGTTCTGAGGATGTGGCTGGCCCCGAGGAGGATCAGGGTCGGGGTGGGTAACGCCACCCCGGACGACTGGAAGAGAGCGACGAAGTTCGGGAGGACCCAGCCGACGAGGAAGACCACCACAAGGGCCGCGATGATTGAGATCACCGTGGGGTAAGTCATGGCCGAGCGGACCTTCTGGGTCACCGCGTTCTCTTTCTCGAAGTGCTCGCCCATCCGCTCGAAGACGTCTTCGAGAATGCCGCCCACTTCACCGGCGGCGATCATGTTGGTCAGGATGAGCGGGAAGGTCGCGCCCTGCTTGCGGAAAGCGTTGGTGAGGGTCTCGCCGGCCTCGATCTCTTCGCCGACCTTCTTCAGGGCGGCCCCTAGGCGCCGGTTCTCGGTCTGGTCGGCCAGGATCTTCAGGGCCGAAAGGATCGGCACGCCGGCCCCGACCATCGTCGCGAACTGCTTGCAGAAGACGGCCAGGGCCTTCAGGGGGACCTTACCCGGCCTGGCCGCGTTGCGGCGGCCGATGGCGCTGATGGTCTTCAGGCTGATGTCCCGGCTGACCTCGAGGGAGGTCACGAGGAATCCGCGGGCCCTCAGTTTCTCGACGGCCTGCCGCTCGGACTCGCCCTCGATGGTCCCCTCAACCGACTTGCCGGCCCCATCGCGGGCTCTATAGTTGTAGCTCAGGACCATGGCCAAGGGGATCACCAGCACTTATACATGATGGTTTCGGGGGGCCCGTCCATTTTGTGGGGGTCGGACGGGTGAGAAAATGGTCCCAGGGAGGATCTTCTTTGGGGAGTCGTCCGGGGGGCCCTAGAACCGGCCGCCGAGGCCGCCGCCGGCCCCGCCCAGCCCGCCACCGGCCCCGAGCTGGGCCGCGGCCCCGGGAACCCGGACCAGGAAGTCCTCCTGGCTGATCATCCCCCGCTGGTACAGATCGCGCAGGGAGGCCTCCATGGACTTCATCCCGTACTTGGCCCCGGTCTGGATGGCCGACGGGATCTGGTGGGTCTTGCCCTCGCGGATGAGGTTCTTGACGGCCGACGTGGCCACCAGGATTTCGAAGGCGGCGACCCGGCCGGGGACGTCGATCCGGGTCAGGAGGAGCTGGGCGACGATCCCCTGAAGGGTCCCGGCCAGCTGGGTCTTGACCTGCTCCTGCTGATACGGGGGGAAGATGTCGATGGCCCGGTCGATGGTCTGGGCGGCGTCCTGGGTGTGGAGGGTCGATAGGACGAGGTGCCCGGTCTCGGCCGCGGTCAGGGCGATCTGGGTCGTCTCCAGGTCGCGCATCTCGCCGACCAGGATGACGTCCGGGTCCTCGCGGAGGGCCGCCCGCAGGGCGGTTGCGTAGGACGCGCTGTCGACGCCCATCTCCCGCTGGTTGACGATGCTCTTCTTGTGCTTATGGAGGTACTCGATGGGGTCCTCGAGGGTCAGGATGTGGTCCGACCGCTCGCTGTTGATGAGGTCGATCATCGCCGCCAGGGTGGTCGACTTACCGCTGCCGGTGGGCCCGGTGACCAGAATCAGCCCCCGCGTGCAGCGGGCCAGCTGGGTGACCACCTCGGGCAAGCCCAGCTCCTGGATGGTCCGAATGGTCATCGGGATGACCCGGCAGACGATTCCGACCGTCCCGCGCTGCTTGAAGGCGTTGACGCGGAAGCGGCTCAGGCCGTGGATGCTGTAGGAGAAGTCCAGCTCCCCATGGGCCTCGAAGCGCGCTTTCTGGTCGTCCTTGAGAACCCCGTAGAGGAGGTCGTGGGTGTCGGAGGGGGTCAGCCGCTCCGAGCCGGACGGGCCGGTCGCCCCGGCCACGGGTTTGAGATGGCCGTTGATCCTGGTCATCGGCGGGGACTCGACCGTGATGTGCAGGTCCGACGCGCTGGACTCGACCGCCTTGCGGAGCAGATCGTCGAGGTGCAATGGGGTCCCTCCTTGGAGTGTCAGAGCGGGTCTACTTATCCTCGGTGTAGGCGACGCGGAAGACCTCTTCCACGCTGGTCAGCCCCTTGAGGGCCTTCTCCACGCCGTCCTGGAGGAGGGGCCGCATCCCTTCCCTGACCGCCTGCTCGTAGAGGGCGGCCGCCGGGGCCCGCTTAGTGATGAGCTCGCGGACGGCCGCCGTCACCGGCATCAGTTCGAAGATGGCCGCCCGGCCGCGATAGCCGCTCTTGCCGCATTCGGGGCAACCCTTGGCCCGGTAGAGCTTGACCGGGCCCTCGGGGAACTTGGCCAGGCCGCGATGGGGGTCGTCGGCCGGCAGCTCATACGGTTCCTTGCAGCGCGGGCAGAGAAGCCGGGCCAGCCGCTGGGCGACGACGCCGATGATCGACGACGAGAGCAGGAAGGGCTCGACCCCCATGTCGATCAGGCGGGTGATCGTCCCGGAGGCGTCGTTGGTATGCAGGGTCGACAGGACGAGGTGACCGGTGAGGGCCGAGCGGATGGCGATGTCGGCCGTTTCGGCGTCGCGAACCTCGCCGACCATGATGATGTTGGGGTCCTGGCGGAGGATCGAGCGCAGGCCGCTGGCGAAGGTCAGGCCGGCCCGCTCGTTCACGTTGACCTGGTTAACCCCGGGGACCTCATACTCGACGGGATCCTCGACGGTGATGATGTTGTGCGACTCCGAGTTGAGCTCCCGGAGGATGGCCGTCAGGGTGGTCGTCTTGCCGCTGCCGGTGGGTCCGGTGATGAGGACCATCCCATGGGGCCGCTTGATCATCGGCCGGAACTTCTCGAGGGTGTCGGGCAGGAAGCCGATCTCGTCGAGGGAGTTGACCGTCTTGCTCTTGTCGAGGATCCGGATGACGACCTTCTCGCCGTGGATGGTCGGCAGGGTCGAGACCCGGAGGTCGGCGTCGCGCCCCTGGTCCTTGACCCGAATGCGGCCGTCCTGGGGCACCCGGCGCTCAGAGATGTCCAGCATGGCCATGATCTTGATCCGCGAGACGGTGGCCGCGTGGTTGGCCTTGGGGACGGTCATCACCTCGCGGAGCATGCCGTCGATGCGGTACCGGACGCGGACCGATTCGTCCAATGGCTCGATGTGGATGTCCGAGGCTCTTTCATCCATGGCCCGGTCGATGACCTGGTTGACCAGCCGGACGATGGGCGCTTCCTCGACCATCTCCCTCAGCCGAAAGGTCTCCAGCTCGTCGGTCGGCGTCGGGGAGGGGGCCCCGGCGTCCCGCGGTGGGATGAGGTCCTGCTGATAGCCGACCTGGATGGCCTTCTCGATGCCGCGGTCGGTGGTCACCACCGGCCGGACCTCGGACCCGGTCAACAAGGAGATGTCGTCGAGGGCGAAGACGTTGAGGGGGTCGGACATGGCCACGGTGATGACGTTGCCCTCTTTGGCCACCGGCACGGCCCAGTAGCGGCGGGCCGACTGCTCGCTGATGATCTTGGCCACCTCGGGGTCGACGGCCACCTCTTCGGAACTCACATAAGGCACGCTCAGCTGCTTGGCCAGGGCCTGGGCGATATCGACGTCGGCGACGATGCCGAGGCCGACGAGGACCTCGCCGAGGCGGGAGCCGGACGCCTTCTTGACCTCCAGCGCCGATTCCAGCTGGGCCGGGGTCAAGAGCTTGGCCTCGATGAGGATGTCGCCGAGGCGCTTCGGGACGAGTCGCATGGGAAAGCCTCCTGAGTTCAGGCCCTGGCCGTCTTCGCTCCGGCCTTGGCCGAGCCGACGACGCCCTTGGGACGGGTGACGAAGCCCACTTTGAGGGCCTCGAGGACGGTGGTGATGGGGCTGCAGACGGTCGAGCGGTCCGAGCCGGCAAAGAGCAGGCCGACCGCCCGGTTCTTCTCGTCGACGACCAGCGATCCCGAATCGCCCGGGGCCGACATGGGGCTGAGGATGATCTGGTCGGCAAAGCTGACCGGGGTGTCGCCGTAGTTGATCCGGACGGTGGCCTCGGTGATCTCGACCGTCCCGATGGTGACCCCGGTGGTCCGACCGCTCTTGCGAACGAGCGCACCGAGGCGGGGCTTGCCCACCCCGGTGACCGGTCCGAGCCCGAGGATGTCGTCGCGGACGAGGGCGGCCGACTTCGGCTTGGCCAGGGCGGCGTCGACCAGGTTGGTGTGGAGCGGCCTGATCGGGATGTAGCGCTCGAGGGTCCCGATGATATCGTTGGGCTGGCCCGTCGCCCGGCCCCCGTCGGCCAGGCCGGGCTGCACGACCGGGTCGCCGCGCTTGGCCCGCCGGTCATGGCCGGTGGTCGAGTTGGCCAGGACGTGGTTGTTGGACAGAATGAAGGGGTGACCGGCCGGGTCATAGACGATGGCCCCGAGGGTGCCGGCCGAGACCAGGTAGTGGCCGAGACTGACCCCGGGCGGAGCCGGACGGACCCGGCTCGTCCGCTTGGGCAGGTCGGGGAGCTCGGCCGCCGCCCGTGGGCCCGGCGGGGCCGCGCCGGCGGCCAGCGGCTTCAGGTCCCCCACCTCGACGACGTCCGTCGGCACCCCGTCCACCTTCTCCGGCACGAGGTGGTTGGGCGCCAACTGGCTCTTGGGCACCTTCCTCCGGACCATCACGACGACGGCGGGTCTCGAGGTCTTCTCCCCGCCCTTTTCCTTGAAACCGACGCCGACTCCGACCACGTTCGGGAGGGACAGGAGCATCGCCCGCTGGCGAGAGGCGGCCTGCTTGACGTCTTCCATCTCCACCCACCCCCAAAAGGCTTTCAACGGGGACGGTCGTCTTCCCTGTGACCTTTGGGCCCGAAGGGCCTTCCCGGCAGGAATTAACCCCCGGGCCGGCAAATATGTCTAAAGATGGCAGACGAGGGCGACTTCGGGGGGTGAGGACGTGCGGTGGCTCAAGAATCAGCTCGGCTTTACCTTCGTTGAGACCCTCGTCGTTCTGGCCATCGTCTCCTTCACCGCCGGCCTGACCATTCCCAGAGCGGTCCAGGAGACCCGCGACAAGCGGGCGCTGGCCGACCTGCGGACGATGACCGTCGCCCTGAGCATCTTCAACCAACGTTATGGAACCTACCCGCTGTACTTGCAGGAGCTGACTGACGCCGATCTGATCATGAGCGACTTCGACTACCGCAACGCCAGCGGGCGGTACTACTTCTACGCGGTCCACTTCGACATCGACGGGGACCGGCCCGAGCGCCTCGACCACTATGTCCTTGGCGACCCGGGCGGCAACCCGGAGGTCCGCTACGACACCAAGGATTGGACCGCCGTCACGAGGGCGCTTACGCCGAACTCGCCCGGGCTGCCCGAAGGACGGGATCCGGGCGGCTACACGGCCGCCGCCGGCTACCGCCCGCGGACCTACATCTACGGGCGCTGTGCCGGCCGCCCCGGGCCGATGAAGATCACCACGACCCTGGGCGACCTGACCTATGACGGCGTGGACGTGGTCTGGCTCCAGGAGACCCAGCCGGGCCACGACAACCTGCGGCCCGACTAGGGGTGGCCCGCTTTCGGCGCGGCGGGCACCCGCCGCCCGCCGCCCTAGGCCCGGTTGACCACGCGTAGACGGCGGCTGACCTTGCTCTCGGCCTTGACCGGCGGGGCCCTGAACAGCCCGCCGGCCCGGTAGCCCGGGACCATCTCGTGGAGCTTGGCGACGATCATCGCCGGTTCGACGGCGGCGCCCAGCCGCTCCAGCTCGCGCAGGTCGCGCATCAGGCGGTTGCGGTCGACGGCGTCCGGACGGGCGACGAAGACCCGACTGTGCTTGGTCGTCGTGCGCAGCTCCGGGGCGGTGAGGAGTTCTTCGTAGAGCTTCTCGCCCGGGCGGACCCCGATAAACTCGAACCGCAGGTCCCGGTCCGGATCCAAACCCTTCAGCCTGGCCAAGTTCTTGGCCAGGTCGATTATTTTCACCGGCTCACCCATGTCCAGGGCGAAGACCTCCCCACCCTGGGTCATCGCCCCAGCCTGGATAACCAGGCGGGCGGCCTCGGGGATGGTCATGAAGTAGCGGGTCATCTCGGGATGGGTGATGGTCAGGGGTCGGCCGTGGGCGATCTGCTCCTCGAAGATGGGGACGACGCTGCCTTTGGAGCCGAGGACGTTGCCGAAGCGGACCGAGCAGAGCCTGGTCTCGCCGGGGTTGCCGTGCATCGACCGGATGATGTGCTCGGCCACCCGCTTCGAGGCCCCCATGACGCTGGACGGGTTGACCGCCTTGTCGGTGGAGATGAAGACGAAGCGCTTGACCTTGCAGGCCACAGCCAGCTCGGCCACGTTGCGCGTGCCGGCGATGTTGGTCTTGACGGCCTCGTCCGGCTCCAGTTCCATCAGGGGGACGTGCTTGTGGGCGGCGGCGTGGAAGACCACGTCCGGCCGGAGGTCGTTGAAGACCCGGGCCATCTTGGCCCGGTCGCGGATGTCGGCCACGACCACGGCCATGGCCTGTCCCGGCAGGCTGCGCCGGAGTTCCAGCTCCAGCTCGTAAAGGCCGTTCTCCTCGTTGGACAGGAGGACCAGGAGCCTGGGCGCCAGGCCGGCGACCTGCCGGCAGAGCTCGGAGCCGATCGACCCCGAAGCCCCGGTGACGAGGACGCGGGCCCCCGTCAGATAGGCTGAAGCCGCCTCGAGGTCGATCTCCGCGGGGCGGCGGTTCAACAGGTCGTTGGGATCGGCCGGGCGGGGAACGAGACCCCCCACTTCGCCCTCCAGCGATTCGCGGAGGGTCGGGACGACCCTGAGGGCCAGGCCGAGGTGGGCGGAGACGGCCGCCGCCCGGGCAACGACGCCGGCCCGGTCGGGCAGCCACGGCGGGAGGGCCAGGATGATCAGGCCCGCGCGGCGCCGGGTGGCCATCGACTCGAGGTCGGCCAGGGTCCCCCGCACGGGGATGCCCGAGAGACGGCTCCCGCCGGCCTTGCCTTCAAGATCGATGACGGCCACCGGGCGGATCCTCAAGTCCGGCCGATCGAAGAGGGAGTGGACCAGTTCACCGAGGAACGGCCCGGCCCCGACGAGGATCGCCGGACTGGCCCCCGGCCGGCCGACCAGGTCCCCGTAGAGGGCCATCGACCGGAAGAAGTGGCCCGAGAAGCGGGTGGCGATGATGGCCAGAACGGCCAGCATCCAGCTGATCAGGACGACGCTGCGGGGGAAGCCGTCCAGGCGATGCGGCCAGACGGTCAGGAAGGCCAGGACAGCCGAGCTTCCGGTGGCCCCCATGAGGATGATGGCATCGACGGCGGCCATGGTGAGCCGCCGGAAGGTTCGGTGGGTTGACATGGCTCTCAGTGGCTCGGGCGGCCGTGGCTCCGCTCCCGGCCGTGTTGGCCGTAATGGCCGTAATTCGCATAGCCGTAGCGGTATTCGGGCTGAGCGTTCATGTTGTTGAGGACGACCCCAAGGATGTTGGCGTTGACCGTCTCGAGGGCTCGTTTGGCCTGGCGGGCCATGTCCTTAGAGGTCCGCCCGGCCCCGAGGACCAGGAGGTAACCGTCGACCACCCGAGCCAGGGTGGCGGCGTCGCTGACCAGGCCGATCGGCGGCGTGTCGATGACCACCATGTCCACCATCGTCTTGAGCTGGGCGATGAGTTCGGCCATCTTCGGCGACAGGAGGAGGTCGGCCGGGCTCGGCGGCAGCTCCCCGGCGGGCATCACCTTCAGCCCAGGCACCCAGGTGTCGTGCAGGGCTTGGTCGACGGTGGCCAGTCCGCCCAGGACGTCAGACAGGCCCGGCCGGCTCTGGGTATGCAGGATCTGGTGGATGACCGGGCAGCGCAGGTCGGCGTCCACGAGGACGCAGGTGCGTCCGGCCTGGGCGATGGAGATGGCCAGGTTGGAGGCGGTGGTCGACTTCCCCTCGCGGGCTCCCGCTCCGGTCACGGCGATGGTCGCGACCGGCTCGGACAGCCCCAGGAACTGCAGGTTTGTCCGAAGGGCCCTGAAGGCCTCGGAGGCCGGCGCGGTCGGGTCGGTGTAGCTGACGATTCTTCCTTTGGCCACGAGTGTCACCTCACGGGTTCGGCTTGGGAGGGGATGGCCGGGGTCCCGGCGGGACCCGGCCGACCAGGGGGCTGCTAGGGCCCAAGAGCAGCCTTTCTAATTGGGTTATCGGAAAAATGGCGCCCGGATTTGAGCGAAGGGATGTCGGCCGTGGGCAGGCAGCAAAACGTCGAGCCAAATCCCCGAGGGAGAAGTTCCTTCCAGTTTCCTCCGGCAATGCTGTTGAGAACAGAGGAGAATCCAGGTCAGCATTGAATGCTATTGACAAAAAGACCCGCAACCTCAAGAATAGGTAACGGTGGCCGTAAATGATGATCTTTGCGTGGACAGGCCTAGAATGAAAGTCGACTTCATAGGGTACCATGGGTGCGAAGCCTCCGTCGGTGAGCGCGTTCGAAAGACCAAGGTTTTCCGTTTGTCGGTTGGGGACCAAGAGTGGCTGGGCGACGGAGTGTATTTTTTCGAGGGTGATCCAGGGCCTGCCCGCTGGTGGGTTAAGTCCCGAAGGAAATACCCAAAATGGGAGATTCTGAAAGCCGACATAAGCGCGGCTGAATCCCAAGTTCTTGACTTGCTCAAGGAGGATGACTTTGACGAGTTTCAGCGCTCCTTGCGTATGCTGGTTGACCACACCGAGACCTTGGGCGCTCCTGTTGTAGGTTTTAAAGATGGCGCAGTCATAAACGCTTTGTGTCGAATAGTTCCGTGTAAGGTTGTTCGCGCACCGTTCGATTGGGGAACGGAAGGCGTTCGCAGGGGTTACTCTCGGATCAGAAAGACCCATATCCAGTTGGCCGTAAGGGATCCCTCTTGCATAGTCGGGATTCGGTTGCACGAACGGTCCGCGTAAAGGGGTTTGAAGGCCGTGAAAATGGTGGACAAAGTGGATAAATACCTGAAGAGTGTCTCAAGAGATGAGTTCATCCAAATGATGACTGAGGCTGGCTTTGTATTGGCGACAAAAGGATCGACAACGAAGCAGACGTATACAATCAAATGCAACATTGGGGCGTCCATGCAGTATAGAGTGCAAGCCTCGAGCGCTTTTTCCTTTTCTCAAGGTGGGCTCGCAGCATGAGCAGTGAGCAAGTTCTCGCCTCCATTCAACTTGAGAGGTACTATGCTAGAAGACTCTCCGTTCAGGTTTCTGAGGAGTCCGCTTTTGTTTCCGCGAACCAGCCGAAGGGTAGTCTCGACATTGACGTGAGCGTCAAGCACAAGGTTGAGATTGCCGAAAAGGATAAGAGAGCGCGGGTTACTTCCTCTTGCACCCTACTACCGGACACAGATAGCCCGGAGCGTCCATTTCGAATTCACGTTGAGCTTATAGGGTTCTTTTCGTACGCCGGTAGCGAGGAGAACGAAGAAGAGCTCAAGAGACTTCTGAACGTTAACGCGGTCGCAATCCTGTATCCCTACTTGAGGGCGACAGTAACCGCTGCCACCTTGGCTGCCAACATCCAGCCCATCATCCTGCCGACCG
>DASXUT010000022.1 GCA_036504675.1 Bacillota bacterium
AGGTCATCGAGCGGAGGGAGCACGCCGAGCGGTACTGGAGGCTGGCCGAGAGGTACCTGACGCAGGACGGCCAGGGGGCGGAGTGAATGCCCAGGAGGAAGGCGCTCGGGCCCGGGAGCGAGGTGCCCCGTAGCCCGGGCCGATGCGTGCCCTGGAGCTGGCCCGGGCCAATCGGTGGGCGGGACCTCGGCCGGGACGACCCGGTCTCGGCCTGCCGGGCGCTCCTGTCGTGCGCCCGGACGGTCGCCGTCAAGCTGGGCAGGGACGGATGTTGCGTGGCCGGGCCGGACCTTCCGGGCCCGGCGACCATTGCCCCCAACAAGCCCTTGAAGGCCCTGGACACAACCGGGGCGGGGGATTCCTTCGACGCGGCCTTCGTCCTATGCATGCTCCGCGGCCTGACCCCGGCGGATGCCGGCAAATTGGCCAATACCTGGGCCTCAGGGACCATCATGAGGCTCGGGGCGAGGACCGACCGCCGGATGTCCAACGGCCTATCCCTATATGACGTGGGAGGCATCGTCGAGTGAAGCGTCTACCGAACAACTTTGCCCTGGCCACCAGGGCCCTCAAGGTGATGCCGGCGGTGGCCGCGGCGCTCAGGGAAGGGCGACCGGTGGTGGCCCTCGAGTCGACCATCATCACCCATGGCCTGCCCCACCCGGAGAACATCGACACGGCCATGGCCGCCGAGGCCGAGATCACCCGGCTGGGGGCGGTCCCGGCGACCATCGCCGTCGTCGACGGCGATGTCCGGGTCGGTCTCGACCCCGGCGAACTGGTCGGGCTGGCTGCGGCCGGGCGTGGCTCGGTGATCAAGATCAGCCGGCGCGACCTGCCGATCGCCGTGGCCCGCGGCCTGTCCGGGGGGACGACGGTTTCGGCGACGATGGCCGTGGCGGCGGCCGCGGGCATCCGTGTCTTCGCCACCGGTGGCATCGGCGGCGTCCACCGCGGCGCGCCCCAGACCTTCGACATCTCGGCCGACCTGGCCGAGCTTGGGCGGACCAGCGTGGCCGTGGTCTGCGCGGGGGCCAAGTCGATCCTCGACCTGCCGCTGACCCTCGAATACCTGGAGACCCTGGGCGTGCCGGTCATCGGCTATCGAACCGGCGAATTCCCGGCCTTCCACAGCCCGTCCAGCGGGCTTCAGGTGGACTACCGCGCCGACACGCCCCAGGAGGTCGCCGAGATCATGCGGGTCAAGTGGGAGCTCGGGTTGGAGGGCGGGATCGTGATCGCCAACCCGGTCCCTGAAGCGGCGGCCATCGACCGCGCGGTCGTCGAACAAGCGGTCCGGCACGCCCTGACGCACGCCGCCGTGGAAGGAGTCCGTGGGCCCGACCTGACCCCGTTCCTCCTCGCCCGGCTCAACGACCTGACCAAGGGAGCCGCCCTGAAGACCAATGTCGCCCTCGTCCTGAACAACGCCAGGCTGGCGGCGGCGGTCGCCCGGGCCTGGGCAGGCAAGTGAGCCTCCCAGGGCCTCGCTTCTGAACGGAGGAAAAGAACGGAAGGAAAGATGAAGGCGGCCCCTGTGCGGGCCGCCTTGAACCAGTCAGGATCCTCATCTCGGCCGCCGCTCGTCCACCGGCCGGGCCAGGGGACCTTGGTCTCGCCCGTCGGGGCCAGACCCGGCCGGGGGGGAGCGGCCGGGTCTCTCCGCAGCCCGGGGATCAGGGCCGCTTGATCCTGGCCCCGGTCCGCCGAGTCTTCGCCTTCTCATCCAGCAATCCGGCATGGACCAGGGCGGCCCGGACTTCGGCCCGGGCGTCGTCGCCGACCGGGAAGAGGGGGGGCCGGACCACGGCATTTTCCAGGACGCCCTGCATGACGAGGCCCTCCTTGATCCTCGCCCGGTAGTCCCGGACCGGCTTGGCGAAGCAGGCCCGGACCAGGGGCATCAGGAGGTCGTTCAACCTCGAAGCCTCGGCGAAGTCCTTGGCCTTGCAGGCGTCGAGCATGTCCACCTGCAGCTGGGTGGCGATGGCCCCGAAGCCGATCAGGGCGCCCTCGCCGCCGAGGACGAAGGATTCATAGATGAAGTTGTCATTGCCCGTCAAAATGGTGATGTGCTTCTTCTGAGCGTTGAGGAGCGAGACGGTCTCGACGTACTTGAGGGCGTCGAAGGTGGCCTCCTTGATGGCCCAGACCTGATCGATCTTGACCAGCTCGACCAGGGTCTCCTTGGGGTAGTCGACCCCGCCGAGGTCCGGCTGGAGGGTGAAGATGATCATCGGCACACCGACCTTCGCCAGGGCCTCGTGATAGGCCAGGATGACCGGGTCCTGGCCGGTCGCTCCGCGGAAGGCGGTGATGGGGAAGCAGAGGAAAGCGTCGGCCCCGAAATCCCGGGCCGCCTTGGCGAACTCCACCGCGGCCGCGGTATGGGGGGCGCCGACCCCGCAGACCACCGGAACCCGCCCGTTGACCTGCCTGACGACCACGTCGAGGATCTGCAGCTTCTCGTCGTTGCCCAGGTGCGGGCCTTCGCCGGCATCGGTATCGACGGCCAGGGCCCTGATCCCCTGGGGGACGATCCAATCGACGTAGCCCTTGAGGGTCGGCACGTCGGCCTTATAGTCCTTGGTCATCGGCAGGACGATCGCTGGAATGATGCCGGCGAGGTTCGGTTTCTTCTGACTGGCCACTAATCAACCACTCCTCATAAGAAAAGTGAAGACAGCGAGCTAGACAGGCTTGGAGGAAGGGGGCGGAAGTGGCCGGAGCAGACTACTTGTGGGCCGCTCGGCCGGCCAGGTAGATTGGCCGGTAGAGGGCCTTGTCATGGGTCGCGCAGCCGGTCATCCCGCCGTCGCGCATGATCTGGGTACACTGGCTGCAGGTGACGCAGGAGCGCTTGCCGTCGAGATGGCCCTTCTCGAGGAGGTCCCGGGCATATTCTGGATAGGCGAAGGCTTGACGACCCAGGCCGGCCATCGACGCCCAACCGTGCTTGAGGTTGTAGGCCGCGGCCTGCCCGACGTACTGCCTGAGCCAGCTGTAGCCGGAGCCGACCACCGGAATGCCCGGCACGGCCCGCTGGACTTCGCGGGTGAAGGTGAAGTGCCGGTTGACGCTCACCGCCGGATGTTCCTCGGGCAGGTAACCGCCCACCGTGTTCTGGTCGAAGGCCCGGGTCACGTGCGGGGCGAAATAGGGGTTGCCCATGGACACGTTGATCAGCTGGACCCCTTCGTCCCGGAGCCGGCGGATGAGGCGGATGGGTTCGGCGAGGTCAGGGGCGGCGGTGGGGCCGGGCGGGGTCGAGGGGCCGGGCAGATCGGGCAGGCGGTGCAGGTCGGCCGGGGTCAGGGTCTCGTCCGGCGCCCCCTCCGGTTTGGCCGCCCCCCAGCCCCACGGCCAGGGGAGGCCGTCGTAAACGCCGATCCGGGCGACCACGGTCAGCCCCTTGACCCGGTCGCGGACCTTGCGGACGGTGTTCAGGAGGAAACGGGCCCGATTCTCGAAGGAGCCGCCGTACCGGCCCGGCCGGGTGAAGCCGGCCAGCAGTTCCGAGCCCAGATAGCGGTGGCCGGCCTTGAGGTCGACGGCGGAGAATCCCGCGGCTTGGGCCAGCCGGGCCGCCTCGACGTAGGCGTCCTCGAGGGCCTCGAGTCCTTGGTCGGTGATGACCGGGTAGTCCGAGCTCAGCTGGGAGACCGGGTCGAGATATGGGCAGTGGTGGGAGATGACGGGCCGCGGCCGGTCGACGGGACGGCTGTAGCGTCCCGAGTGGACCAGCTGGATGACGGTGAACGGCTCGTGGTTCAGCCCCATCGTGTCGCGGGCGGCGGCGACCGCCTCCTCCCGCAGGCGCGCGTAGTCACCCCGGTTTTCTTTGGTGATCCAGAGTTGACGCGGGTTGGCCCGACCCTCCCAGACGACGGCGACCGCTTCGAACCAGAGGAGACCGGAGCCGCCCTGGGCGAAACGGACATAGCGCCGCCGGGTGAGGTCCCCCGGGCGGCCGTCGGCCGTCCCGTCGCAGCCCTCCATGGGCAGAACGGCCAGGCGGTTGGGGACCGTCGCCTCACCGACCTTCAGCGGTTCGGCCAGGAGCGATAGGTCGTTCTCAAAACCGATCTCCAGTCCGCGCTCGACCATGTCCTTCCTGAGATCGTCCAGGCTATGGTAAGCGAAGCGATTGGCGTTAGGCATCGACTCAACTCCTTCGCCTCATGCGGCCGGTCGGGCCGGCACGAGAAGGTCGGGACGGTCGCCACGTCAGGCCGCCCCAACCATCAGCATAAGCGAAGCTCGCCTGCCTAGTCTTGACCTAAAGCGCGGATTGTTTGACCTTTCCGGTTGGCTCGGGACAGCCGCCCGGGCAGGCTTTCCGCGGCCGGGGTCGAAGCACCAAAGGTTACGGAGGAGCCCATTGAGGCCAGGAGCCCATTGAGGCGCTCGGACCAACGGTCCGGGCGGGCGAGGGGGATCAGGAGTGGCCGCGAAAGACAACCAGACGGCGACCTATGATCAGTTCTGGCTGCCGCCATACGGCATCTTGCTCCAGGAGAAGCGGCACGCCCCCGATTTCCGGATGGCCGAGCACTACCATCATCTATATCAAGTCTTCTACCTGCTGGGTGGACATGGCCTGGCCCGCCTCGGCGGCCGCGACTACCCCGTCGGCGCCGATTCGGTCGTTTTCGTCCCGGCGGAGCAGCCTCACGTCCTCATCGACCAACCCGACGATCCGATCTTCCTGTTCGTGCTGGCCTTCAGCGCCGACGCCCTCGGCCATCACCCCGAGAACCGGCAACTCCTGACGACCTTCTCCCGGCGCCCCCCGATGATCGGCCCCGGGCAACCGTCAATGGTGGCGGTCAAGGAAAGGCTGCGCCGGATCCTCTACGAGCAGACCGCCCTCCGGCCCGGTTATCCCATCGCCATCCGGGCTGAACTCCTGTCCATCCTGCTTCAGCTGCACCGGGCGACCATCCCCGAGGACGGGCGAGTCGTCCTTGGTGACCTGGCGGCGGACGACCGCCCGGTCCATGACGTCAAGCGCTACCTCGAAGAACACTACTACGAGCCCCTCAGGGTGGAGGCCATGGCCAGGGTGGCCCGGCTGAGCCCACGCCGGCTCGGCGAGCGGTTCAAGCGCCTGACCGGCCGGACCCTCATCCAATACCTGACCGAGCTTCGGGTGAGGGAAGCCAAGAGGTTGCTGACGGCCACCGACAAGGAGATCATGGCCGTCTGTTTCGAGGTCGGGTACGACAACCTATCGCACTTCTACCGCGTCTTCAAGAAGCACACCGGCCTGACGCCGAGACGTTTCCGGCAGGAGGGGGGCCTCCCTTGAACCAGAACAAGTCGGTCCGCGTCGGGGTGATCTCCGACACGCACATCCCGCGCCGGGCGAAAGCCCTCCCGGGCTGGGTCAGGGAGGCCTTCGAGGGCGTCGACCTGATCCTCCATGCCGGCGACCTGACCACCCTCGGGGTCCTCGACGACCTGGCCGAGTTGGCCCCGGTCGAGGCCGTGGCCGGCAACGTCGACGCGATGGGGCCGGCCGCTTTGGCCCTGCCGTCCAGGAGAGTGGTGGAGGTCGGCGGGGTCCGCATCGGGCTCACCCACGGGCACGATGGGCCGGGGTCATCCACCCCCGAGCGGGCCCTGGCGGCCTTCCGCGAGGAGGGCGTGGCGGCCGTCGTCTTCGGCCACAGCCACCAGCCGATGAATGAGGTCGTCGACGGGGTCCTCCTCTTCAACCCCGGGTCGGCCACCGACCCGCGTTGGGCCGGGGAACCGACGGTCGGGCTGCTGACCGTCCACGGGTCGGCCGAGCCCAGAGTCGCCGGTCGGCTGGTCCACCGGTCCCTGGCCGGCTAGGCCGCCGAACGGCGGCTCCCCGCCAATCTCCCATCCACAAGCGAAAGACCCCCGAGCGGGCTCGGGGGTCTTCACTCGCGGGTCGGAACGTCGGCCATCAGGCCTGGGGCGCCCGGGCCGGATTCACGGCGTGACTTTGAGGGTCCTCACCAGCGAAGCCGCGGCCTCGGCCCGGGTGACCGGCTGGTTGGCGTTGAAGGTCTTCCCGTCGCCGGTGATGATCCCCAGGCCCCAGGTCAGGGCGACGTAGCCGAGTGTGCCGCGCCCCAGTGAGCGGGCGTCGGAGTAGGGGACGGCGTAGATGCCTTCGATCCGGGCGGCCTGATCGAGGCCCAGGTAACGAGCCAATAACTTGGCCGCCAGCTCGCGGGTCACGTCGTCCTTCGCGGCCGCGTCTTCCTTGAGCCAGTTGCGATCCTTGGCCGCCTTGATCACTTCGTCATCGGTCATCGAGTTCCGCCAGAGTCCATCCTTGGCATAGATCATCGCCCTCAGGAGGGAGATGACGGTGACCTTCTCGGACGGCCGGAAGGAATCGCCGTACTCGCCGAACAGCCCGGCCCGCCCCAGGAGGGCTATCTCGTACTCGGCGAAGTTGCCCTTGACGTCGTTGAATCGGCGGCCTTGGGGCAGTTGGGAGATGGGCTTGCCCTGGTAGTCCAGGGGGTCACCGGTCCGGGCGCCGATGATGTCGTAGGACTGGGTGCCCGCGGCCACGGTGGGCTGGTAGACCAGGCGGCCGTCGGAGGACGTGCCGTACCGACCATAGACCAGCGCGTAGGACAGGGTCATCGGACGCTTGGCGAAGAAGGCCGCGGCGGCCGCCGACCCGGCCAGGACTCCGTCGGGCTTCGGGAACTCGATCTCCTGCCAGTTCAGGTTGTAGCGGATGACTTTCCTGTTGACCGCGTCGACGGTGACCGTCATCCCGTTTGACGGGAAGGGGATGCCGTTGACCATCCGCCGGAAGTTGAAGTACTGCTGGGACGGGTTCTCGCCGTCCTTGAGGCCCGCCGGGATATAGACGCCGGAGCGGTCACGGTCATTCAGCTTGACCTGGTCGACCTTGCCGGCCTGGGCCTTCTTGAGGAACTCATCGGCCAGGACCCGGGCCGCGTCGCGGTCGATCTGACCGGACTTGGCGGAGTCGCTCGGGGAGTTGGTATCAAAGCTCGTCAGTTCGCCGGTGGCGGCGTTGACTGAGGCCGACATGTAGACCTGGACGCCTTCGGAGTCCTTCTCGGAACGCCAGCTGAGACTCCAGATGCGGATGTTCGGATCTTGCCAGTAATAGGCGGCGAGGTTGGCGCCATAGAGGGTTAGGCCGTCCGGGACGTCGATGATCTTCTTCGCCGCGGCCACGGCCTCGTCACGGCTGATCAACTTGGCGGCCTGTTCGACTTCCTTCTGCTCCTCGGGGCTGAGCGGCTGAGGGGCGCCCGAGTCTAGGTGCTTGGCCTCGCCCCGGCTCATCCCCGGGCCGTCGCCGCCGCCGCCACCACCGGCCAGCCATTCGTCGCTCTGAAGCCTGATCGGCTCACCGGTGAAGGCGTCGATGACCCCCTGCGAGGGGTCGTCCATCCGGTAGACCAGAATGACCGGCTGCTTCTCAGCGGAGGTCAGCGGGCGGATCCCCCCGGGCCTGAAGTACTGCAGTTCGAGCAGGCCCGCCTGGTCGAAGGCCGCCTGGGCCTTTTCCGCGGTGATGATCCCCTTGGCCTCGGGGAAGGTCGCCTTGCTCCAGTTGAGGTAGTAGTTCATGACCGTCCCGTCGCCGGCGTTGACCCCGACGGTGGCGCCGTCGCTGGCCACCGGGATGCCGCCGCG
>DASXUT010000023.1 GCA_036504675.1 Bacillota bacterium
AACGCGCAAGGCCCCGGACTGATGGTCCGGGGCCTTGCGCGTCAAAGGGACTGGTAGGGGGTGAGGCAGGAGCCAAATTGACGGCACGCGGCCGTGGTTGACCGATCTTTAGGACCTCTGATAAGCCAACTTCAGGACGTGCTCCCGAAGACGGACTCCCGACTCCAGCCGGACCTCGATGCGGTCGAGACGCTCCTCCGAGGAGAAGACGTTCGCCAGCGCCGGTCGGGGAAGGTAATCGGCGGCCACCCGGTACTTGTAGCGGCCGAAGATTCGGGTCAGGTCGACCCGGCCACGTTCGGTGACGAGAACGACCTTGTCTCCTGGGACCAGTTGCTTGAGGTTGATCACGGTGACCACCACCTTTCTTGGTCTTGACTTCCAGTCTCCTATTATATTAGTCGTCAGTTTACCGAAAAATGTTCCCTGTTTCTTATGTCCACCGGCGGGAAATCTCGAAAAACCTCGGATCAGGGGTCGGCACTTGGTCCGTCGGCTCTGAGGACCTGCCCGTCCCCGCGAGGCCTGGTCCGATCATTGGATAAGCGGACCAGGGTCGCGGAAGGGGGAGGCAGCCGGAGGAATGAAAAATGATGCGGGGTATTGCATAAGTATGCAGCACAAGCTATAATCCTCTTATTAGCTCTCAGGCCACTGGAAGGTCCATTAAGCTGGGCAAGGCTTGGCCTGGCCAAGAGTGCGACGGGGGAGAGGGAAACTGATCAACGTTGGCATAGCCGGCGCCACTGGATACGTCGGGCTGGAATTGCTCCGCGTCCTCGGTGGTCACCCGGCCGCCCGGGTGACCGCGGTCACCGCCGACAGCAACGAGGGGAAACCCCTCAACCAGGTCTACCCGCACCTCGGCGGGGGGACGGGTGAGGAAGGCCGCGGGGGGCCGACCCGCGAAGGCGGCGGCGCGCTGGTCGCCGGTCCGACCGATGCCAGGTGGCTGGCCGACCGTTGCGACCTCGTCTTCATGGCCCTGCCGCACGGGGCGGCGATGCGGCTCGCTCCGCCGCTGCTGGCGGCGGGGAAGAAGGTTATCGACCTCGGCGCCGACTATCGACTGCGGTCGGCCGAGACCTACCGGAAGTGGTACGGGATCGAGCACACCGCGCCCGACTCGCTGGCCCGGGCCGTCTATGGCCTGCCGGAACTCTGGCCCGAGCGGCTCGCCGGGGCCTCCCTGGTGGCCAACCCGGGCTGCTACCCGACTTCTTGCGCCCTGGCGGCGGCCCCCCTCCTCCGCTCCGGGCTGGTCGAGCACGACGGGATCATCTTCGACTCCAAGTCCGGCGTCTCCGGGGCCGGCCGGGGGCTCAGCCTGGGCACCCATTTCGGGGAGGTCAACGAGAACCTCAGGGCCTACAGCATCGCCGGGGAGCACCGGCACACGCCGGAGATCGAGCAGAGTTGCAGCGACTTGGCGGGCGAGGAGGTCGTCGTCAACTTCACCCCCCATCTGGTCCCGATGACCCGCGGCATCCTGACCACGGCCTACTTCAGTCTCACTCGTCCGGCGGACACGGCCGCGGTCCTCGACCTGTTCGCCGAGGCCTATCGGGGACGCCCCTTCGTCCGGCTTCGGACGGCCGGGCTGCCGCAGACCAAGGAGGTCCTGGGCTCGAACTACTGCGACCTCGGGGTGCGCGTCGACGACCGCACCGGGCGGGTCGTGGTCATCTCGGTCATCGACAATCTGGTGAAAGGGGCGGCGGGCCAGGCGGTCCAGAACATGAACCTGATGCTGGGCCTCAATGAGACGACCGGGCTCAACCTGGCGCCGGTGTATCCATGAAGACAGAGGAGAGGTTGACGACCACGACCATCATCAGGAAGGCTAGGGCGGAGGACATCCCCCAGGCCCACGCGCTGATCGACGGCTACGCCCGGCAGGGGCTGATGCTCCGTCGGCCGATGACGCTCCTTTACGAGTCCCTGCGGGACCTCGTCGTCGCCGCTGATGACGGGCGGGTCGTGGCCGTCGGCGGGCTCCACATCATGTGGAGCGACCTGGCCGAAGTGCGGTCGCTGGCGGTGTCCTCGGACTACCGGGGGCAGGGAGTCGGACGTCGGATGGTCGAGTACATGATGGGGGAGGCCGAGGCGATGGGCTTGTCGCGCGTCTTCGCCCTCACCTATCAGCAGGCGTTCTTCGCTGCCTGCTCCTTCACGGTCATCGACAAGGCCGAACTCCCGCAGAAGGTCTGGAAGGAGTGCGTCTACTGTGACCGCTTCGAGAACTGCGACGAAATCGCCGTCATCCGACGCCTCCCGGGCTGAGCCGGACTTGGGGCCGCTGGTCATCAAATACGGAGGCGCCGCCCTACCGCCGGCAGGCTCGTCGGCCTTCGACGGGGCCCTCGTGAGGCTGGCCGAAGACCTGGCAGAGGTGGGGCGGGCGGGGAAGAAGACGGTCGTCGTCCACGGCGGCGGTCGGGAGATCTCGGAGATGATGCGGGCTCTTGGCAAAGAGCCCGTCTTCATCCGCGGGCGGCGGGTGACCGACCCCGAGAGCATGGACATCGTTCAGATGGTCCTCGTCGGGAGGGTCAACCGGGCCATCGTCCGGTGCCTCAACGCGGCCGGAGTCCCGGCCGTCGGACTGTGCGGGCAGGACGCCGGCCTGGCCCTGGCCGTCAAGCGGATGGAGCGGGGGGAGGACGGGCAGATGGTCGACCTGGGCCAGGTCGGCGAGGTGGCCCACGTCAACCCCGGCATCCTCCTGACTCTGCTCGAAAGCGGCTATGTTCCGGTGGTCGCCCCGGTGGCCGCCGACGCGGGCGGCCTGACCTACAACATCAACGCCGACACGATGGCCGGAGCCCTGGCCGCCTCCCTGCGGGCCGAGTGCTTCGTCCTGCTGTCCGACGTCCCCGGTCTCCTGGCCGACCCGACCGTCCCCGAAAGCCTTGTCGATCGGGCTTCCAGGGCCGAGGTGCTGTCCATGATGGCCGAGGGACGCCTCGGCGGCGGGATGATCCCCAAGGTGGAAGCCTGCCTGCTGGCCCTGGAGGGCGGGGCGGCCTCGGCCCGAATCATGACCGGGTCGTCCCGGATCGTCAACCCGAACGGTGGAACAGTCATCACTCTCTAGTCACATCGCGAGGAGGAGCGGCAATGACCTTCGAGGCGGTCCGACAAGCGGACCACGAGCACGTTATGGGAACATACGCCCGTGCCCCCCTGGCCCTGGTGCGGGGGCGGGGGACCCGGGTCTGGGACAGCGAGGGTCGGTCTTATCTGGACTTCATCGGGGGGATCGCGGTCAACGTCCTCGGGCACTGCCATCCGGCGGTCAGCGCCGCCATCGCCAGGCAGGCCAGGACGCTCATCCACGCCTCGAACCTCTTCTACACCCTGCCCTACGTCGAAGTGGCCGAGCTCTTGGCCGGCACCGGCGTCCCGGGCAAGGTCTTCTTCTGCAACAGCGGGACGGAGGCCAACGAGGGGGCGATCAAGCTCGCCCGCAAGTATGCTCAGGTGACCGGCCGGTCGGGCCGCCGGATCATCGGGCTCAGCGGGGGGTTCCACGGCCGGACCCTGGCCGCCCTGGCGGCCACCGGCAAACCCGGGCTGTGGCAGGGCTTCGAGCCGATGCCCGCGGGCTTCGCCCATGTGGTGCCGAACGACGTCGCGGCTCTGGGAAAGGCCTTTGAACCGAGGGAGTCGGGGGACACCCCCTGCGCCGTCATCCTTGAGATTATCCAGGGCGAGGCCGGGATCCGGCCGTTGTCACCGGCCTTTCTGGCCGCGGCCCGGGATCTCTGTGACCGTCACGGCGCCCTGCTGATCATCGATGAGATCCAGACGGGGATGGGCCGGACGGGGACCTTCTGGGCCTTTCAGGGCACGGCGGTCAGGCCGGACATAATGACCGCCGCCAAGGGCCTTGGCGGCGGGTTGCCGATCGGTTTCTTCTCGGCCACCGAGGCGGTCGCGGCCGCCCTCAAGCCCGGCGACCACGGCTCGACCTTCGGGGCCAACCCGGTGGCCTGCGCCGCGGCCGTGGCCACGGTCAAGACCATCCTCGGGTCGGGTTTCCTCGAGCGTGTCGGCTCGGCCGGGGCCGCCCTGGGCGGCCTCCTGGCCGGCCTCGCCGGCGAATTCCCCGACGCGGTCAAGGAGACGCGGGGCAAGGGATTGATGGCCGCCCTCGAGATGACCTCAGTCGACCTGGCCAAGGCCGTCCTCGACGGGTGCCGGGACGACGGCCTCCTGGTCAATCGGACGGCCGACACCGTCATCCGGCTGTTGCCGCCCCTGACCGTCAGCGACCGGGAAATCCGGCGGGCGGCCGACGTCCTCCGCGGCGTCATCGGCCGGTTGGCCGGCCGTTAACGGATTGACCAGTAATCGAGGGCCTCGCCGCCGGCTGGGCTGACCAGCTTCAGCTCGGCCCCGTCCCGATGCCTGAGGACAAAAGCGATCCACCGGCCATCGGGCGACCAGGCGGGCATGATGTCGTCGTCGGGAGTCGCGGTGAGCGGTCGGGGTTGCCCGCGCCCATCGATGGCCGCCGCCACGTCGAGGACCCATAGGTCCCAGTTGCCCTTGGCGTTGCAGGCGAAGACCACCTTGGAGCCATCCGGGGACGGCGTCGCCCAGGCGGCGGCCCCGGGCAGGTCAACTTGGACCAGCTTGTAGCCTCCCGGGGCCGAGGGGTCGGCCTTCAAGAGGACCAGGCCGGCGGGGAGGTGGGGGATGCTGGTGCCCGTGTCGTAAGCCTGCCATGTCGTGATGGCGAAGGTCGAGCCGGCTGTGACCGGTACGGACGACGAACCCGGCGGGCCCCCCGAGTTGCCGGAACCGTCGGCGAAGCCGGCCACCGGCCCGCCGGAAAGCAGTGTCTTCACCTCGGCCGAGGCGCCGCCGGCATCCCGGCCGTCCCCGGCGACCGCCGTCTTCACGTCATAAGCGAAGTAGTGGCTCTGGTTCTTCTGGTCGTAGGTGTCGAGGAAGAGGAAGCGGCCATCGTTCCCGACCCACCCCAGGAAGTGCTGGGTGCCGCCGGACGGCGAGATCGGCCGGACTTTCCGCCCGGACGGGTCGGCGATGAACAGGCTCTGCATCACGTCGGAGTGAGCATCGACGCCACCGTAGTTGGCCACCACGACATAGCCCCGGCCGCCCGGGGCGGGGTGGGCCGCCAGCCACATCGGGCCGGCGTAGTCCGAGGCCGGGATCAGCCGCCGCGCGGAGGGCGGCGGGCCCGGGGCGACCACCCAGACCTCGTCCGGCGCGTACTTGCCCTCGGGGGTCCCGCCGGCCCTGGCGAAGACGAGGGCTCCACCGTCCGCCGTCCAGACGGGCCTCTGCCAAGGCTGAGCGCCTTCGGCCAGGCGGGTCAGGTCACGCGAGCCGAGGGTGGCCAGGGCCAGGTCATAGGTCAGACGAGCATAGGAAGCGGTCGGCTCGGCAGCCGGTCGAGCCAGGACGGCCAGGCGCCCGCCGTCCGTGGCCCAGGCGGGATAGGCCAGTTCCGGCCAGTCCGACGAGCCGGTTCGGAAGGAGAGTCGGAAGGGTTCGGTGGCCGCGCCCCAGACGGCCTCCTCGATGACCAGGGTGTAGGCGGTGAGCGGGGTCCAGCCGGTGTCGGGAGCCGGCTTGAAGAGCATCCGCTGGCCGGAACCATAGGCCTCCCATGACCCCTCGACGGCCGGGCGGAAAGCCGCCCGCTTGGTCAGGTCGGCCGGGTCGACGGCGGCGTCAAAGGCGATGACCACCCCGGCATCCTCGGGGACGTCGGTCATTCCCGGGAGGGGGAAGGTGCCGACGACGGCCAGGGCTTTCCCAACGGTGGGCGGGGGAGCCGAACCGTCCGGCGGTTTCTGCGGGGGAGCCGAGCGGCATCCGCCGACCACCCCGCCGACGAGGACGAGGAGAAGGACGAGGACGAGGAGAAGGACAAGGACCGGCGACCGGGTCAGGAGCAAGGGCCGACGCCGCACCTCGATCACCCCCCGGCAGGACTAGATCCTCAGCCCGCGCGCGGCGATCTTCGCCCTCGCCGCCCCGACCAGTTCATCCACGCGGGCCTGGAGCGTGGCCACCTCGGACCGGGTCCGTTCGACGAAGGCCGCGTCCCCGATGGTCCCCAGGTTGATGTCGACATTGAGCCGCGCGCCTTTGAAGCCGGTCTCATAGAGCATGATCCCCACCCCGACGTCGGTCACGGCGTTGGGGTTGCCTTTTTCGAGCAGCGGAATCGCGTCCGCGAGGGCCTCGGCGCAGAGGCGGCAAGTCTTCAGCGGGGCCGCCACGGCGCCCTTCAGGCCGGCCTGGATGGCCACGCTCCGCTGGGCCTTCTCCTCGTCGGTATCTTTGGGGAGCTTGTAGGCCGCGGCGACGACCTCGTAGGCCTCGGTGTCCTCCGCCATCAGCCTGGGGAAGGCCGCCATCCGCTCGACGCCGTGGGCGGCCAACTCCCGCATCGCCGGGTGGGCCGCCTCGTACTTCCGGCCGGTCAGGGTCAGGCGGGCGACCATGGCGAAGAGGGCCGAACCCAGCAGGCCGGCGGTGGCCGAGACCGCCCCACCCCCTGGGGCCGGGCTTGAGCTGGCGACGTCCTCGACGAAGCGGTCGAGTCGGCCCTCGTTCCCCGCGCCGAACTGGAAGTCGGTGATCTGTCTCTGGCTCTTGAAGTCCTTCAACTTCAGGTACCAGCGGGCGCTGCGGAGCAAGGACTCCAGCGGGACGAGGCCGACCAGCTCGGTGTCGGTGACCGTCTCGCCGTACCGCTCCGCCTCGCGCTGAACCAGCTCGAGCGCCCGGTGGATGGGCGTTTTCTGGTAGTCGATCAGGTTCATGGTCACCTGGGCCCGGCCGGTCTCCTCGATGAAGATCCCTTTGGCCTGGACGTTGGTCAGGCCACCACTGGATTCCCGGACCGCCCGGGCGATCGCCCGGGCCTTCTCGACGTTGGCCGTGCCCAGATTGGCGTTGAAGGCGACCAGGGGCAGCCTGGCCCCGACGGCGGTGGCCCCGGCGGTCGGGTGCATCCTGGCCGGCCCGAAGTCCGGCTTGCGCTCCGGCCGGGTGACGGCCTCCTTGAGGCCCTCATACTGGCCGCGGCGGACGTCCGGCAGGCGCTTCCGCCCCGGCTGGGCGGCCGAGGCCGCGTAGAGGTAGACCGGGATCCCCAGCTCCTCAGCGATGCGCTGACCGACGCGACGGGACATCTGGACGCAGTCGTCCATCTCCAACCCACTGAGGGGGACGAAGGGGATGACGTCGGTGGCCCCCATCCGCGGGTGCTCGCCTTGATGTTGCTCCATGTCGATCAGCTCGGTGGCTTTCCGGCAGGCTCGAAAGGCGGCTTCCTCGACCGCCGGCGGCTCGCCGATGAAAGTCACGACGACCCGGTTGTGGCTGGCGTCGGGGGCCGCGTCCAGGAGGGTGCACCCGGGGACGCCCCGGATCTCATTGAGGATGGCCTCGATGACCTCGGGCCTCCGACCTTCGCTGAAATTGGGGACGCATTCGACGATGGCTGGCATGAATCGGGCCTCCTTTGCCGTTCTGGATTCCCCGCCCGGCTGGTGGGTTCCTGCCAGTCCGTGACCTGCGCCGTCAAGCTGGAAGTAGTGTCGCATGGCCGCCGGTGACTTATTCACCGGCGGTCCTCCGGCCTTGGCGGCCACGAAAAGGGCACCGGCTAGCCGCCGGTGCCTCTCCGCGCCCGAGCCTTCCCGAACCTTACCGGTATCGCCCACCGTAGGCCTCGGCGGCGATCTCCGCCGCCCGCCGGGCCACGAAATCCCGGATCTCCTCGAACGTTGGCTGGAGGAAGACCGTCAGGCCTCGATCCTTGGCCGGCAGGACGAACCCGTCGCTCGACGGGTTCGTCGACGAGCTGAAGTAGGCGGCCGTCGTGGGGAACTTGGCGATGAACTGCGGGTCTTGGTAGATGCCGACCCGCCCGGCTGGCAGGACCCCGGCCACGGCCCACCGCAGGCTGTCCTTGAAGGCCTTGGTGGCCGCGGGGCACGAGCCGTAGTCCAGGACGGTCAGACGGACGGCCGGGTGGGTGGCCGCGGCCCTGACCGCGGCCGCCAAGAGGCTGGGGTCGAGCTGTCCCGGCAGGGGGACGGAGGTGACCAGGTGGATTCCGGAGTTCAAAGTGGCCAGGGCTTCGGCGGCCATGGCGGCGTGGCGCTGGGCCGCCCCGACACATTCAGACAATGGCTTACGCTCCTTTTCGTGATGGGCCCACGCCACATCTTATGTAGACTGGGCGGCAAATGAGCCGGTCAAGCTGCCCGAACCTGGAGGAGAGGAGTCCGGAGCGTCGAAGCTATCCCTCATGCGACTCATCCTCGTTGGTTTCGGGCACGTCGGGCGGGACCTGGCCAAGATCATCGCCGAGGGCTTCCGCGACCATTTCCGGGTGGTGGCCATCGTCACCGGGCGGCACGGCTCGATCATCGACCCGGGCGGCGTCGACCTCAACGCCGTGCTTCACGCCGGCCTCGGCGACATGCGCCCCGGGCAGCCGACGGCCCTCGAAGTGATTAACACCGTCCAGGCGGACACCGTGGTCGAGCTGACCACCCTCAATGTCTACTCCGGGCGCCCGGCCATGGACCACGTCGAGGCCGCCCTCCGCTCGGGCAAGCACGCGGTCACGGCCAACAAAGGCCCGGTCGCCTGGGGCTACGAGCGCCTGGCCGGACTGGCCAAGTCGGTCGACCGCCGCTTCCTCTTTGAGTCGACGGTCATGGACGGCATCCCCATCTTCAACCTCGCCCGGACCGGGCTGCGCGGCTGCCGCCTCCTCAGCTTCCGGGGCATCCTCAACAGCACGTCCAACTTCATCCTTCAGAAGATGGAGGAGGGCGTCCAGAATGCCCAGGCCGTCGCCGCGGCTCAGGCCATGGGCTTCGCCGAGGCCGACCCGACCCTCGACGTCGACGGTTGGGATGCCGCCGCCAAGGTGGCGGCCCTGGCCAACGTGCTGATGGGGGCCGGGATCACCCCGCTCGGGGTCGAGCGGACGGGCATCAGCGACATCACCGCCGCCGACCTGGCGGGCGCCAGGGCCAAGGGTCAGACGATTAAACTCGTCTGTGAAGCTTTCGGCGAAGGGGAGGGCGAGGGGGAGGGCGGGGGCCCGGAGAAACGCCTGATCGCCCGGGTCAAGCCGACCCTGGTCCCCATCAACAGCGACTTCGGTCGGTGCAACGGGGTCACCTCGATCGTCACCTTCCGCACCGACCTCCTGGGCGACTTCAGCGTCACCGAGCACGAGCCGGTTGGCCTGCAGACCGCCTATGGCGTTCTCAACGACCTTCTAGAAATCACCCGAGAGGAGGGGCCAGTATGGCCCAAGACAAGAACCTGATGCCTGTGGACGTGAGCTTCTGCCGTCGCGAGTTCCCCGCCCTGGAGATGAAGGTGGACGGGAAGCCGGTCATCTTCCTCGACGGCTCCGGCGGGACGCAGGTCCCCAAGAGCGTCGCCGACACGGTCGCCGACTACCTCCTCCACCACAACGCCAACACCCACGGCTACTTCGCCACGGCCGCGCAGACCGACCAGATCCTCGCCGACGCCCGGGTGGCGGTGGCCGACCTCCTCGGCGCGAAACCCGGCGAGATCGCCTTCGGGACGAACATGACCACTCTGAACTACGCTCTGTCCCGAGCCCTCGGACGGGACCTCAAGCCCGGGGATGAAGTCGTCATCACCGACCTCGACCACGAGGCTAACCGCGGCCCCTGGCTGGCCCTAGCCGAGAAGGGCGCGACGGTCAAGTCGGTGCGGGTCGACGTCGACCGGTTCCAGCTCGACTGGAACGACTTCGAGGCCAAGGTCGGGCCGAAGACGAAGATCGTCGCCGTCGGCTACGCCTCCAACGCCATCGGCACGATCAACGACGTCAAGCGGGCCGCCGCCCTGGCCCACTCGGTCGGAGCGACCTGCGTCATCGATGCCGTCCACGGCGCTCCCCACATCCCCGTCGACGTCAGGGACATCGACTGCGATTTCCTCCTCTGTTCGGCCTACAAGTTCTTCGGGCCGCACATCGGGATCGTCTATGGACGGAGCGACGCCTTCGCCAAGCTCGTCCCATACAAGCTGCGGCCGCAGGACGACCACCCGCCCTATCGCCTCGAGACGGGCACCCTCTGCCACGAGGGCATCGCCGGGACCACTCCGGCCGTCGAGTTCATCGCCGGCGTGGGCCGGCGGGCCGCCGCCCTGGCCGGGCAAGCCGCTCCGGCGGACCGGCGCGCCGCGGTGCTCGTCGGCGTGCGGGCCATCCAGGCCTACGAGGACGTCCTGGCCAAAAAGCTCCAGGACGGCCTGCGGGCGATTCCCGGGACGATGGTCTACCGGGCACCCGATGGGACGCCGCGGACTCCCACCGTGTCCTCGGTCTTCAAGGGCCGCAGGGCCGACGAGATGGCCAAGGCCCTAGGCCGGGAAGGGATCTTCGTCTGGGACGGCAACTTCTACGCCACGACCCTCGTCGACGACATCTTCAAGCTGGTCCCCCGGGGAGGCCTGGTCCGGATGGGCCTGGCCCCCTACAACACCGACGCCGAGATCGACCGCGCCCTCGCCACCGTCGAGGGGCTGGTCATGCAGGCCGGGTAGGCAAGAAGGCGGCCCCGGCCGCTTGACGGCTGGGAGCCCTTGATGGTCGGAGCCCTCAAGAGCCGGAAGCCCGGGGCAGCCCCGGGCTTTCGACGTTTCATCCAGCTGAAGAGGAGAGAACAGGTCGGCCGGCGGGTCCGCG
>DASXUT010000024.1 GCA_036504675.1 Bacillota bacterium
ATCGAGGTGGCCTTGTCGATGAAGAGGATCCCGTCGAGGTGGTCGATCTCGTGTTGGAGGCAGCGGGCCAGGATCCCCTCTCCCTCGATCCACTTCCGGTGGCCGCTGCCGTCGAGTGCCTCGACCTTGACCTTCTCGGCCCGGGGCACCTCGCCGGACATGCCCGGCAGGCTCAGACACCCCTCCACGGCCGTGGCCGTCCCTTCGGCCTGGACGATCCTCGGGTTGACCAATTCGATCAACCCGTCGCCCACGTCGATGACCACCATCGCCTTATCCAGGCCGATCTGGGGAGCGGCGAGGCCGATCCCCTTGGCCGCGTAGAGGGTCTCGCTCATCTGGTCGAGGACCTTCCGGACCGCGGCGTTGACCCTCCGGACCGGTTTGGCCTTCTCGCGTAGGACGGGATCATCGAACTTACGGATCTCAGCTTCGGCCATCGGGGGCACGTTCTCCCTTCACCTTGGCACGGATTGTCGACCCGGTGGATCGGCGATTTTCAGTGGGTCAAAGGGATTGGCGCTCACAGAAGGTCTTGGGGGTCGATGTCAACGGTCACTCGGAGTTCGCCCGCCCCCCGGCGGTGACGGGCCTCATCCTGGGCCGTCCGGAGGAGGGCCTCAAGGTCGGCCCCGGGGCCGCTCTTCAATAGGATCTGCCAGCGAAAACGCCCACGAAGGCGGGCGAAGGGGGCCGGCGCCGGACCGAGGACCTCGGTCGCCTCGCCGGCCGCCGCCTTGACCCTATCGGCCAGGTCCTGGGCCGCATCGATGACGGGCTGCTCCCTGACCCCGCTGACGATGATCACGCCGAGGCGGGTGAAGGGCGGGTAGCCGAGGCCCCTGCGGACCTCGAGCTCGGCCGCGTAGAAGGCCTCGAAATCCTGCTCCTTGGCCCGGAGTAGGCTGTAGTGTTCGGGCTGGTAGGTCTGGAAGACGACCTCACCCGGGTCGCCCCGGCCGGCCCGCCCGGCGACTTGGGTCAAGAGCTGGAAGGTCCGCTCGGCCGCCCGGAAGTCGGGCAGGTTCAAGGCGGTGTCGGCGGCGACCGCCCCGACCAGGGTCACCCTTGGGAAGTCGAGGCCCTTGGCGACCATCTGCGTACCGACCAGGACATCTACTTCGCCATCCCGGAACGAGCGGAGGATGGCCGCATGGGCCCCCTTGCGGGTCACCGCATCAGCGTCCAGCCTGGCCACACGGGCCGTCGGGAAGAGCTTCTTGACCTCGTCGGCGATCCGCTCCGTGCCGGCCCCGAAGTAACGGATGTACGAGCTCCCGCAACGCGGGCAGACGTCGGGCACCGGACGGACAAAATCGCAGTAGTGGCAGCGGAGCTCCGGGCCGGCCGGTCCGGTGCTGTGGAGGGTCAGAGCGACGTCGCAATTGGGGCAACGCGCGGAGTAGCCGCAGGACCGGCAGAGGACGAAGGTCGAGAACCCGCGCCGATTCAAGAAGAGGATGGTCTGTTCCCGGCGGGCCAACCGCTCGGCCAGCTTCTCCCGGAGGGTGAGGGATAGCACGCTCTTGTTGCCGGCGGCCAGCTCGGCCCGCATGTCGACGAGGCTCACCCCCGGTAGCGGTCGGCCGCCGATCCTCGTCGTCAGCCGAAGCAGCCGATACCGGGGGGCTGGCCCGGCGGCCGCGAAGTAGCTCTCCAGGGACGGCGTCGCGCTGCCCAGGAGGAGGACCGCGCCGTGCTCCTCGGCCCGGTGCTCGGCCACCCCCCTGGCACTGTAGCGAGGGTCGTCTTCCTGCTTGTAACTGCCCTCGTGTTCCTCGTCCAGAACGATCAGGCCGAGCTCGCGGAAGGGCGCGAACACCGCTGAACGAGCGCCGACGGCCACTCTTACCTTGCCGCCGTATATCCGCCGCCATTCGTCGTACCGTTCGCCGTTCGACAGCCGGCTATGGAGCACGGCCACGTCGTCGCCGAAGCGGGCCCGGAAGCCGACCACCGCCTGGGGCGTTAAGGCGATCTCCGGCACAAGGTAGATGGCTGAGCGCCCGCCGGCCAGGGCGGCTTCGACCGCCCGCAGGTAGACCTCGGTCTTGCCGCTCCCGGTCACCCCGTGCAGCAGGAAGCGCTCCGACCGGCGATTCCGGATCGCCTCAGCGATTGATTTTATCACAGTTCCCTGGGCTTGAGTAGGGACCACCGAGGCCGCCGCTTGGTCGGTCCAGGCGACCTCCGGACCGCGCCGCCGCTCGCACCGTTCGACCCTGAGGAGCCCCTTGGCGACCAGGGAGGCCAGGACCGCAGGGCCGACCCCGGCCATCGTCTTGATCTCCGCGGCGCTGCTCGGGAGACCCCGGTCAGCCAGTGTCTTGAGGACCCGCGCCTGCTTCGGCGCCCGGCGGAGGGTCGCCTCAGCCGCCTGGACGGCTTCGCCCTCGCTGACGGCCAGAGCGTAGAGAGTCTCCAGAAGGGGACCGACGCCCTTGCGCCAGACTGATTCCTTCAAGACCGTGCCCTGTCCGCTCAGGAGCTTGACGATGGCCGTGGGGTCCTTCACCCCGGCCGCCTCACCCAGCCGCTCGATGGTCATGGGTCCTTCGGCCACAAGGGCTCTGATCACCCTGGATTGACCGGGGGCCCTGGCTTCGACGGCGTCGGCCCGCGCCGACGCGGTCGTCTCGTCCACCGCCAGCTGGATCACGCTTTCGACTCTGGTCCGCGGTCCCGGGGGCATGATCACGTGGAGGGCGTCGGGGTAGGAGCACAGGTAGCGCTGGGCAAGCCAATCGATGAGGCGGCGCATCTCCTCGGTCAGGGGTGGGTAGGCGTCATCGACGGCGATGACCTCACGGACCTCGCTGACGGCTGGAGTCGTTGGGCGGGCGAAGACGAACCCCATGGCCCGCCGCCCCCGAAAGGGCACGCGAACGCAGACCCCGACCACCGCCGCCTCGTCCAGCGAGGGTGGGACGGCATAGTCGAAGAGTCCCTCACCCGCCGGGACCGGTACATCCACCAGGACGGTCGCGTAGCCCATCAGTTCAACACCCATCGGACGATGATAAAAGGAAAACCCCGAAGAGAGCCTTCGGGTGTTCCATGTGTGCGAGACCTTGGGTCCAAGACGATGCTGGCTACTTGACGCCGGCCTTCGTCCGCTCGAAGCCGATCCGGCCGGCCGCTATCTCGGCGAGGGCGATGGACACTGGCTTGGTCGCCGGAGTCTCGACGAGGCGCGGCTTCCCGCTCATCAGGTCCCGGCCGCGCTTGGCCGCCGCCACCACCAATGTGTACTTGCTGTCCATTCTCTTTACGAGTTGGTCAAGAGACGGTTGGGTCATCTGGTCCTTGGAAACCTCCCTGTTTCAGGAACGACCGGAGCTCGTCTGGGGATCGAGAAAGGCGTGACCTCTCGGCGATGACGATGGCCTCTAAGGTCCTCAGGGCCCTTTTGAAGTCGTCGTTGAGCACCAAGTACTGATACCAGCCCGCAGCGAGAATCTCGCGGGCGGCGGCCGCCAGACGTCCCTCGATCGTCTCGCGGCTATCAGTACCCCGTGACTCCAGGCGACGACGAAGCTCTTCGGGACTTGGCGGTAGGATGAACACCGTGACGGCATCCGGGCACCGATCGACGATCTGACGGGCGCCCCTGGTGTCAATGTCACACACGATGCCCTTGCCTTGCCTCAACGCCTCCATGACCTGACTCTTGAGCGACCCGTAGTGATGCCCGTAGACGCTCGCCCATTCGAGGAACTCGTCTCGGGCGACCCGGTCGACGAAGTCCTGTTCCTTGATGAAGTGGTAGTCGACCCCGTCTTGCTCTCCCGCTCGGGGAGGGCGCGTCGTGACCGACACTGAAAACTGCAGATCCGGGATCAGTCTCCGGAGGGCCTCGACCAGCCTGCTCTTCCCCGCCCCGGACGGACCCGACACGACTAACAGTAACCCCTTCTGGCCAACCCTGAAATCCTTCATCCCCACAGACCCGACAAGCGACTACTCGACCAGGGTGTCGTCGGCGGCAGCATCGGCCTCGGAACCCGCATCGCGGCTCGAAAGTCGGTTGGCCACCGTCTCGGGTTGCACGGCAGAGAGGATGATATGGTCGGAATCGGTGATGACCACAGCCCTCGTTCGCCGACCGTAGGTGGCATCAATCAGCATTCCCCGGTCCCTGGCCTCCTGGATGATCCGCTTAATCGGGGCCGATTCGGGGCTGACGATGGCCACGATCCGATTAGCCGAGACGATGTTCCCGAAGCCGATGTTGATCAGCTTGATCTCCATTACCAACTCTTACCCCCTGGTTCCCAGTCGCTCCAGCAGAGCCTCCCGTTGCCTCTTGCCCAAACCCTGGACCCGCCGGGCCTCGTCGATGCCGATCTCTTCCATGATCTTGCGGGCCGTGGTCTTTCCGACCCTGGGCAGAGAAGCCAGAAGGTAAGCCACCCGCATCTTGCCGAGGACCTCGTCGTTCTTCGCGTCCAGCACTTGCTTAAGGGACATAGAGCCCTTCTTCAGCCGCTCGCGAATCCCCTTCCGCCGGCTGCGCATGTCCTGAGCCTTTTGCAGAGCCTTCTTCTTCTGCTCGAGGGTCAGCTTCGGTAACGCCATTTTTCCACCTCCTATTCGATGTTCTGGACTTGCTCCCGGATCTTCTCCAACTCGCTCTTGACCTCGATGACGACCTTGGCTATCTGGCCGTCACTGGCTTTCGAGCCAATGGTGTTGATCTCGCGGTTCATCTCCTGGAGTAGGAAGTCCAGACGGCGCCCAACGGCTTCTGACTGTTCCAGACTCTGCCGCATCTGGGCAAGGTGGCTTCTGAGGCGAACTATCTCCTCAGTGACGTTACTTCGTTCAGCGAAAAGGACGACCTCCGTCGCCAGACGACCCTCGTCGATCTCCACGCCCGGGAGGATCTCCTTGACTCGGTCGGCCAGTCGTCGGCGGTAGTCCTCGACGGTCTGCGGCGCTCTCTCCTCGATGGCCCCGGTGTGGTCTTCGATGCTGGCCAAGCGGCCCACGAGGTCGGCCCGCAGGCGTTCGCCCTCCCGCTCACGCATGGCGAGCATGGCGTCCAGGGCCTGATCGACCGCGGGGGACAGGGACTCCCAGAGTCGTTCGATGTCCTCGGGGACCTCGGTGATGTTGAAGACATCCGGGAGCCGGGCGATCAGGTCCAGCTTGGTTTGGGCTCGCAGCCCCAGTGACTGCCCGAGCTCCCTGAGTTTCTCATAGTACGAGGAGGCCAGCTCCTGGTCAACCTCGACCCGGCGGCGGCGCTCACCGTAGGCCTCCCGGATGACCGTCACATCGACCCGGCCCCGGCTGACCTTGGCCTGCACCAGGTTACGGATCCGTTCCTCCAGCGGGCTCAGGTCTTTCTGCATCCGGATGACGACTTCGGAGAACCGGTGATTGACCGACCGGACCTCCACCACCACTTTGCGCTGACCATTAGCCATCTCCGCCCGACCGTAGCCGGTCATGCTCCGGATCATCTGGTTACCTCTCTTGAGCCCCGCCATATGGTCGCAAAACAGGGGTGGTCCCAGGAAGTACCTCAATTACCAGGGCCGCCCCTACTCAAGCCCTACTATTCGCGTCATGACGGGGTAATCCCTTCTTGGCAGGCAAAAAATTGAGATAGGAGTCCATTTTTGGCTAGTGTCTGCCATTTACGGCTCTACTATCCCTGCCCGGCCAGCCGAGCCCGCTAGAAAGGCAGTCCGACCTGATAGAAGTCACCCGGTCGGAGGAGATTGGAGGCGGCCAGACCGATCAGGCGGACCGGACTGGTCCCCGGAATGGCCCGCTCCGCGAGGCCCGCCGCGGCCTCGGCGAAGACGCCGGCCTCGTCGGTCGGCTCGTGCAGGGTCTGGCTGCGGGTGAGGTTGGTGAAGTCGGCCAGCCGGACCTTGACCGTCACCGTCCGGGCCAGAAAATGCCCCTCCCGCAACCGGTCGGCCACCTCGGCGGCAAAGTCACCGAGGACGGCGAGGAGCCGTTCGCGGTCGCGGACATCGTGAGCAAAGGTTGTCTCGACCCCCACCGACTTCGTCTCTTGCCTGGGCTCGACCGGCCGCTCGTCGATACCCCTGGCCAAGAGGGCGACCTCTTCGGCCCGCCGTCCGAATATCCGGACCATCAGGGCCGGATCCACCCGTCTGAGATCGCCGACGGTGAAGACTCCGATCCGGTGCAATTCTTCCTCGGTCCTCAGGCCGATGCCCCAGAGCTGCCTGACGGGCAGCTCCGGCAGGAGACGCTCGGCCGCCGCCTCGTCCAGGACGACGAAGCCGTCCGGTTTCTTGAGGTCTGATGCCAGTTTGGCCAGGAGCTTGTTCGGGGCGACCCCGACCGAGGCGGTCAGCCCCGTCTCCCGGGCGATCCTGGTCTTGATCTCGGCGGCGATGGCCGTCGCCGTACGACCGCTGAGTCGGCCGGCCCGGGTCACGTCGAGGAAGGCTTCATCTAGCGACAGGGGCTCGACCAGGTCGGTGTAGTTGTGGAAGACCCGTCTGATCTGGCGGGAGAAGGCCACATAGCGGTCGATTCGCGGGCGGACCAGGATGGCCTGGGGGCACAGAGCCAGGGCCTGCCGGGTGGGCATGGCCGAGCGCACCCCGAACCGCCGAGCCTCGTAGGAGGCGGTCGAGACCACCCCCCTGGCCTGAGGGCTCCCCCCGACGATGACCGGGAGGCCCCTGAGAGCGGGGTTGTCCAGCTGTTCGACGGCGGCGAAGAAGGCATCCATGTCCACGTGGATGATGGATCGCCCGGCTCCTTCGTTCATCCCTCTATCTGCCCCTGTTCCTCAGACGGCCCCGGTTCAAACGAACGGACCGCGCCCCTTGCTTCGACCCGGCCCGGCCGACCACCTGCCGATCGGGGGGGTTCCGGGCCCAGCACCCTGTCCGGGTTCGACTCCTCCCGCAATAGCAAGTCGGGCTCCCTTCAGGGGGCCCGACCCGGAGACCAGCCTTTCCAGAGGGTCCGCCCGGACGGTCCGGAGTGACGGCTCAGCGGTACCGGACCCCCGCCTTGGCCAGCCGGTCGACGGCTTCCTTCAACCGCTCCTCGGGCACGGTCAGGGCGACCCTGACGAACCCCTCGCCGTGCGGACCGTAGGCGACCCCTGGCGTGACCACCACGGCGGCCTTCTCCAGGCAGACCCCGGCGAACTCTCCGGAGGTCTGACCTGGCGGGGTCGGAACCCAGACGTAGAAGGTCCCCTTGGGCTTCTCCAGCGGCCAGCCCAGAGAGTTCATCCCGGCGATGAAGACATCCCGGCGGCGGGCATACATCTCGTTCATCTTTACGAAGAAGTCCCGCGGTCGATGGTCGAAACCGGCCACGGCGGCCTCCTGAATGGCCGTGAACTGACCGGAGTCGGTGTTCGTCTTGATGATCCCGAGGGCCCCGATGGCGTCCTGGTTACCGACCATGGCCGCGATCCGCCAGCCGGTCATGTTGAAGGGCTTCGAGAAGCTGTAGAATTCCACCGCCACGTCCTTGGCCCCCTCGACGGACAGGGCGCTGGGGGCCACGAAGTCGTCGTAGGTCATCTCGGCGTAGGCGTTGTCGCTGGCCAAGAGGATGTCGTAGCGGCGGCAGAAGTCCACCGCCCGGCAGAAGAAGTCAAGGTCGGCCACGGCCGACGTGGGGTTGTTCGGGTAGTTGATGAAGAGGATCTTGGCCCTCCTGGCGATCTCGGCCGGGATGGCCTCCAGGTCGGGCAGGAACTTGTTCTTCGGGAGCAGGGGGAGAAGATACGGGTCACCGCCGCACAGGAGGGTATGGGTCCGGTAGACGGGGTAAGCCGGGTCGGGGATCAGGACGACGTCTCCCGGATCGACATAGGCCCAGATGAGATGGGCCAGCCCCTCTTTGGATCCGATCAGGGCCATGACTTCCTTGTCGGGGTCGAGGTCGACGGAGAACCTGCGTCGGTACCAGTCGGCCAGCCCTTCTCGGTAGGCTTTGGAACCCTCGTAGTCCGGGTAGCGGTGGTAGGCCGGCTTCTTGATGGCCCGGCCCATCTCCTCGACGATCCAATCCGGGGTGGGCTGGTCGGGGTCGCCGATGCCCAGGGCGATCACGTCGGCGCCCCGGGCGGTCAGTTCCGCCTTACGCTTGTCCATCTGGGCGAAGATATACGGGGGAATGGTCTCGATCCGCTTGGCCCTTCTCATGGCTTTGGCTGCCTCCCACATGGGGTCGCGTTCAGTCGCGGCCGCCGGTCCTTGATTAGTTATCTTGGGCTGGGCATGGACACCTGTTGGCTCAGGCTCAGTATGGATAGTCGCCGGCGAAGACCTCGACCGTCGGGCCGGTCAGGTAGACGTGGTCGTCGGCGGCCCAGTCGACAAGCAGTTGGCCTCCGTCCACGCGGACGAGGGCCCGACGGGCGGCCAGACCATTCAGGGAACAGGCCACGACCGAGGCCGAGGCCCCGGTCCCGCAGGCCAGGGTGATCCCGGAACCGCGCTCCCAGACCCGCATGATCAACTCATCACCGGTCACGACCTGGACGAACTCGACGTTGGTCCGCCGCGGAAAGAGCGAGTGATTCTCGATCTGCGGGCCGATCCTGGGCAGGTCGATCCCGCTGACCTGATCGACGACGAAGACGGCGTGAGGGTTCCCCATGGAGATGGCGGTGAACTTCATCCGCCGGCCCTCGACCTCGATCTCCTCCCCGATGACCCGCTGGTCGGCAGGTTCCCCGCTCACCGGGATGTCCCGCCGGGCGAGCCGCGGCCGACCCATGTCGACCCGGACGGCGATGGCCCGTCCGTGGTCCTCCTGGATGATCTCAGTCTTGATCAAGCCGGCCCCGGTCTCGATGGTCAATTGCTTGCCGTCGGCCATCTTCCGGTCATGGACATATTTGGAGAAGCCGCGGATGCCATTGCCGCACATCTCACCCTCGGTCCCGTCGGCGTTGAACATCCGCATCCGGAAGTCGGCCTTCTTCGACGGCAGGATGAGGATGATGCCGTCGGCGCCGACCCCGAAGTGTCGGTCGCTCATCCTTTCCGCCAATTCCGGGAGGTCTTCCTCGTCAATCTTGGTCTCGAAGCCGTTGATGAACAGATAATCGTTGCCCGCACCCTGAAGTTTTACGAAGCGCAAGTGTCGCGTCATCCCTTCCTCAGACGAACTCCCTGAGCCCAGCCCAGGGAGACGGTGAGTTTCAAGCTATGACAGCATATTCCCTATTCGTCTTCATTGTCCTCCTTGGGACGGGACACTTCCCGGCCACGCCCGATCTGCATCCATATTCTCTCTTTGCCGTGATAGATAAATACCCGGCGAAGGCTGACGAAGATGTTCGGGCCGCCGGACAAGATCAAGACCCAGAGCCAATCGCCGACGGTCAGGGCGGTGGTCTTGAAGACCGGCTGCATCCCCGGTAGGTAGATCGTCCCGAGCATCATCGCCGTCGACACGGCCACCGCCCCGATGAGCAGAGGGTTGGTGAAGAACCCCAGTTTCAAGAGGGACCGGCGCTCCGATCGGCAGTCGAAGACGTGGATCAACTGACACGAGACCAGGGTGGCGAAGGCCAGGGTCCGGGCGTGCTCGATGGGGGCCCCGACATGCAGGGGGACCCAGAAGCCGATCAGGGTGGCGAGGCCGATCATCAGGCCGCGGACGGAGATCTTGATCGCCAGGCGGCGGGCGAAGACGCTTTCCTGAGGCGGTCGCGGGGGGCGGTCGGCGACGTCCGGTTCCGGCGGTTCGACTCCCAGAGCCATCGCCGGCAGACCGTCCGTGACCAGGTTGACCATGAGGATCTGAATGGGGATGAGCGGCAAAGGCAGGCCGGCCACGGCGGCCAGGAACATGACCAGGATCTCCCCGACATTGCACGACAGCAGGTAGCGGATGAACTTGCGGATGTTGTCATAGATGGCCCGCCCCTCTTCGATGGCGGCCACGATGGTGGCGAAGTTGTCGTCGGCCAGGACCATCGACGAGGCCTCCTTAGTCACGTCGGTCCCACTCAGGCCCATGGCCACACCGATGTCGGCCTCCTTGACCGCCGGGGCGTCGTTGACCCCGTCTCCGGTCATCGCCACGACCTGCCCCTTCTGCTTGAGGGCGCGGACGATCCTCAGCTTGTGGTGGGGAGAGACGCGGGCATAGACCCTGGCCGTCTGAGCGGCGCGAGCCAGCTCGCGGTCGGACATCTTGTCGAGCTCGCGGCCGGTGAGAATGGCCCCGCCCGAGATTGACGTCGTCTCGAGGATCCCGATCTCCTGGGCGATGGCCCTGGCCGTGGCCCAGTGATCGCCGGTGATCATGACCGTCCGGACACCGGCCCGCTGGCAAGTCTGGACCGCCCGGTAGACCTCCTTCCGTGGCGGGTCGATCATCCCGACCAAGCCGATGAAGCATAAGTCCCGCTCCAGTGGGGCGAGGTCCTCGGCCTCGGTCCGTCCGCCCAGGACGGCGGCGGCCCTGGGGTCGCCGGCCGGGATCCGCCTGGCGGCCAGACCCAGCACCCGCAGGGCGTCGCCGGCCATCTCCTCGTTGGCCTTCAGGATCTCGTGGCGGTCGGCCGCGAAGAGCGCCCTCTCCCCCGCCTCGTCGCGGAAGCGGGTGCAGAGGTCGATGACCGTGTCGGCGGCCCCCTTGCAGAGGAGCCAGAGGCCGCCATCCACCCGATGGAAGGTGGTCATCCGGCGACGCTCGGATTCGAAGGGGATCTCCGCCACCCTGGGCCACTCGGCTTCGATCTCTTCGACCAGTAGCCCGGCCTTGGCGGCGGCGACAACCAGGGCGCCCTCGGTCGGGTCGCCCTTGATCCCCCCCGGGGCCAATCTGGCGTCAGCGCAGAGCGCTCCGACGAGGAGGGCCAGGCGCAGAGCCTCGTTGCGCCGCGGGTCCAGAGGCTCCCTACCGTCGCCGTAGAATCGGCCCTTAGGGCTGTAACCGGTCCCACTGACGTAGACTGAGCGGTGGCCGGCGATTATCCGCCTGACCGTCATCTGGTTCTCGGTCAACGTCCCGGTCTTGTCGGAACAGACGACGGTGGCGCAGCCGAGCGTCTCAACCGCCGGGAGCCTGCGGACGATGGCCTGCCGCTTGGACATCCGCTGCACCCCGAGGGCCAGAGCGATGGTGACAATGGCCGGCAGGCCTTCCGGGATGGCCGCCACGGCCAGGCTCACGCCGGCCAGGAACATGCGGTAGATGGATTCGCCGTTCCTGACCCCGACGACCACGACGACCCCGCAGATCACCAGACAGGCGGCGACGATGTACTTTCCCAGCTGCTCCAGGCGTCGCTGGAGAGGCGTCTCCTCCTCCCCCGACTCCTGGATCATCCCGGCGATCAGCCCCATCTCGGTGGACATGCCCGTCTTGACCACCAATCCACGACCGCGCCCGCGGGTGATCACCGAGCCCATGAAGAGCATGCAGCCTTGCTCGCCCAGGGTAGGGCGCTGGTCGGCGGCCACGGCCCGGGGGGTCTTCCTGACCGGATGCGATTCCCCGGTCAGCGCGGCCTCTTCGGCGGCCAGGCTTGATGCCTCAATCAGCCGGAGGTCGGCGGGCACCTGATCGCCGGCTTCGACCATCACGAGGTCCCCGGGAACCAGCGTGGCGGCGTCGACTTCGAACTCGGCCCGGTCCCGGACGACCCGGGCCGTGGGCGCGGTCAATTCGCGGAGGGCGGCCAGCGAGCGTTCGGCTCGGTATTCCTGGACGAAGCCGAGGACGGCGTTGATGATGACGATGGCGATGATGGTCACGGCGTCGCTGATCTCCCCGAGGAGGAAGGAGACCACCGTCGCTCCCAGCAGGACGAGGACCATGAAGTCGCTGAACTGCTCGAGGATGATCGCCAGCGGGGAGACCCCCCCCGCCTCCTTGAGGGTGTTCGGCCCGACCTCGTCGAGGCGACGTTCGGCCTCTCTGGCCGAGAGACCCCGTTCGAGGTCCGTTCGGAGCAGGCCGGCCACCGCGGCCGGCTCCAACGAATAGAGGGGCTCGTCGCTCATCGCCCGCCCACCTTCCCGGGGCTTTGGCTCCCCGCCCCCGGCCGCCAAGGACCAAGGCTGCCTGGTAGCCATCAGGAATAGCTATTCCGGGCGGGAAACGAAAATGCCCTGGAGGGGCCCTGGACTGGACGGGAGGCTTGGCCCCGCGGTCGACGCCGGCCGGGGCCGCCGCAAGCCCTGGTTTGACGCTGGTTCCGGGCGGATGCTATACTTGGGACGCTAATCCGCGGCTCCGCCACGACGCCGCGGCCCGCATCCAGAATAGGGATCGGGCCGGGCGGGCGCCGGGGCCGCCCGGGAGTTGCATGCGACCGTGCCCTATGACACCTTGATGATGGCCGCCGCCGTCCAGGAGCTATCCCGGACCGTGGTCGGCGGGCGGATCCAGAAGATCAGCCAACCCGAACGGCTCGAACTCCTCCTGGCCGTCTATTCCCGCGGGGAAGTCCACCGGGTGGCCATCTCGGCCGACCCGGCCCGGGCCAGGCTCCACCTGACCAAGCGGGAGAAGCCCAACCCGGCCGTGCCGCCCCAATTCTGCCTGATCCTGCGCAAGCGGGTCGAGGGGGCCCGGATCATCTCGGTCGAGCAGGCGGCCTGGGATCGCGTGGCCACCCTGACCCTGGACGCCCGCGACGAACTCGGGGCGCCGAAGACCCTCCGTCTCGTGGTCGAGGTGATGGGCCGTCATAGCAACACCGTCCTGACCGATGATACGGGGATCATCGTCGACGCGTTGAAACGGGTCGGACCCGAAGAAAACCGTTACCGCTCGATCTGGCCGGGGGTGGCCTACGTGCCCCCGCCGGCGGCCGGCGAGATCGACCCCCCGGCCATTGATCACTCGGCCATGGCCGGCCTCTTGGCTTCCGCGCCGGCCGGCGCGCCGGTTTCCGAAGTCCTCCTGAAGAAGGTCCGCGGCCTGGGGCCGGAGCTGGCCCGCGAAATCGCCGCCAGGGCCGGTGCTGATAGCCGGGCCCTGGTGGGGGCATTGGCCGAGGTCACCACCCCGGTCCTCGGGGGGAGTCCCTTCGATCCTCGGGCTTACCTCGACGGCACCGGCTCGGTGGTGGCCTTCTCGGCCGTCCCCCTGACAGCCAGCCGGGTCGGCTTGATCGTTCGAACCTTTGACACCCCCGGCGGACTCCTCGACTTCGTCTACGGGCGGGCCGAGGAGGTCGCCCGCTTCCAGCGGTCGCGGGAGAACCTCCAGCGGGTGGCTGAGAACGCCCTGGCCCGGGTGGCCCGGCGGGCCGAGGCCCAGCGGCGTGAACTCACCGAGGCCAGCGACTACGAACGCTACCGCCGCTACGGCGACCTGATCAAGGCCAACCTCCACCGCATCCCCCCGCGGTCGGCCGAACTAGAGGCCATCGACTACGCCGACGAGGACCAGCCAACGGTGATCGTCCCCCTCGACCCGACGCGGCCGCCGATGGACGTGGCCCAGCGCTACTTCCGGCTCTACTCACGGGGCAAGAGGACGGTCGCCGCGGCCGGCCCGCGGCTGGCCGCCACCGAGGCTGAGTGGCGCTACCTGGACGCCGTCTCCTCGAGCCTGACCGTCCTGGATACGAAAGGCGGCCCGTCCACCGAGGACCGGGCCGCCCTGGCCGAGATCAAAGCCGAACTTGCCGGCGCCGGCTACCTCAAGCCCGATCCCCCGGCCGGGCCGCGGGCCAAGAAGCCTGGGAAAAAGCCGGCTAAAGGCCGGCGTCCGAGCGGCGAGGGCGGCGCCGAGCCGGCTTCCACTCCCCACCGCTTCCTGACGACCACCGGGAAGGAGATTCTGGTCGGGCGGAACAACCGCCAGAATGACCTGTTGACCCTCCGCCTGGCCCGCCCGGACGACCTCTGGCTTCACGTCAAAGACATCCCGGGCTCTCACGTCATCCTTCGCCTCGCCCCGGGGGAGGAGGCCAAACCAGAAGAAATCACCGAGGCCGCCCTCTTGGCGGCCTGGTTCA
>DASXUT010000025.1 GCA_036504675.1 Bacillota bacterium
TCCATCGAAGGCATGGTCACCCCGGCCGGCGGAGTCCAGTCGGTGGGAGGGATGAACCCGGGGGGCAGGGTGACCCCCGTCGGCAGGGAGACTCCCTCCGGCAATTTGAAGCCAGGAGGCAACTGAACCCCGGTTGGGAGCGACATTCCAGAGGGGATCGAGAAGCCTCTGGGCAGCTCAACCCCAGGCGGCAGGCTCAGGCCCTCGGGGATCTTGAAATCCGGTGGCAGGACGGCGTTCGGGGGCAGGGTCATGCCCGCGGGCAGGGTGAAGCCTGGGGGCATCTGGACCCCCGCCGGCAAGGTAGCCCCCCTGGCCAGGTTGGCCAACGACGGCAGGACGACTCCCTCGGGCAGGGACGTGTTGGCGTCGATGCGGATACCCGGCGGAAGAACCATGCCCACCGGCAGGGTCATCCCCGCCGGGATGGCGATCTCGGCCGGCTTGACCCCCCGGGGCAGGGGGACGCTGGGGACCAGGTCGGGCGGCAGGCTGATGTTGGCCGGCAGCTTGCCTTCTACCTGGCTGGCGGCAGCGGCGATCTGCTGGGCATCGGCCACTCCGGCCATCGTCGTCTCGGCGTTCCGCCGGACTTCGGCCAGGGTCGCCGCCTGCAACTCGAGGATCTTCTGCCGTTCGGCCTCGCCGAGGACCGCCTGGGCGGCGGCCGGCGGCTCGGTCACGACGTCCTGGACCCGCTGCTGGGCCTGAATAACCAGCTTCTGAAGGTCGGCCGGGGGAGCCTCGCCGAGCAGCGGCGCGCTCTGGCGGAGCTCGAACTGGGCCGCCAAGGACACCTCCTGGGCCGACCGGAGGACCCTGGCGTTGGCTTCCAGGGCCGCCGCTTCCGAAGAAGGCAGGGTTCTGACCGCCTCAGCCGCCGCGATCTGGGCCAGGCTGGTCTGCCTGGCGGCATTGGTCACGGCGCCCATGGCCCAATCGGAGACGCCGGAGAGGGCCGCCCGCTCCGCTTCGGTCATGAGCAGCGGCGCCTCGGCGCCGGCCGCCAGCGTCGTCCCGGTCGAGACAGCGATCGTCTCACTTCCAGCGGACGCCGCGTCGGATAGAACCGTCCCGGCAATCACCGACAATTGGGGATTCTCGCCGGCCTCGACGCCGAAGACGGTACCGAAAGCGGTGTAGGTCTGGGTGCCGGACTTGAGCTTAATGCTGGAGCCACTGGTCTGCTTGGCCACCTCAAGCCAAACCGACCCCTTGAAGGCCTCCAGTTCGACCGTCCGAACCCGGGTCTTCTTGTCTTGGATGAGGGACGTGACGTAGAGCTCGGAGTCGGGATCCAGGCGCACGGAGGTCCCATCGCTGAGGGTCAGGACAGCCGTGCTCTTGGAACCGGAGCGGACCCGTTCGCCGGCGACCAGGTACCTTTCGCCAGATCGCCGACAGACTTCCACTCCCAGGCTTGACTGCCGAGTTTGAGGATCTCGACCGTGCCCTCACCATTGGTCACGGTGATGACGCTTCCGGGAGAGGACACCGAGACCGTCTGCGAAGGGCCGTGCCACCCGATCTTCGCCAATAGCGCCTCGCCGATGAAGCGGAGGGGCACCATCGTCCGGCCGCCGACCACCTGCGGTGGGACGTCGAGGGTGGCGGACTCGCCATTCACGTAAGCGGTGGTCGAGTTCAAGGTCACTTTGACGACCCGGTTGTCGAGGGTGATGATGGCGCTCTTGGTCTGGTCATCCCAGCCCACGGTGGCGCCCAAAGCCTCGGACACCTTCCTGACCGGGATCATCGTTCGCCCCGCGATCACCTGCGGCGGAGTGTCGAAGGACACGGCGACGCCGTCGCACAGGACGCGGATTCCAGATGACGCGGCCGCCTGGGCCGGGAGGGCGGCAATGATCAGGGCTCCCAGGACCCAGGGGACCAGCCACCGACGTAGACTCCTCATGGTCATCTCCTTTCCCTAAGCACAGACTCCTGCAAGGGATTCCTCGTCTCATTCGCTTAAGGGCCGGGCATTTCCTGCCGGTAGGGAGCGGGGTTCGGCGTCCGAGGTCCGGGCACCGGGGGCCGGTCTTCCCGGGCAGGAAGGAGGGGGATGCTCCTTTCTTGGCGAAGGTGGGGCGGCGGAGTGGTCGAATCTCTCTTCATTTCGGCAACGCGTGCCGGTCGTCCCGGCAGGGGGTGGCCCGCCAGTGCTAAGCAGGCCGCGGTCAAGCGGTTACCGGACCCTCGTTGTCCTCCTTATCCTGTTGACGATGTCCACCACGCTGGGCGCCGGTCCGGCGGTTTCGGCCGCCGCCATCGACTTTGGCCCGGCCCCGTCCGAACTGTTGACTGTACAATATCTGGACACCTCCCCATATTACGAATGGAGCGGCAGCGATCGTGCCCACCTCCGGGCCGTCTGGGCGGGCGCGCCGGCCAACCCCTTCGATCCGGCGGCGACGGGCGCCTTGGTCGACCTGACCGAGGGCCTATTGGGCGAAGCCGGCCTCCTGCAGACGGCCATTGACCAGCTCCGTTCCAGAGAAGGATACCTGCCCGAGCGGGGCTACGCCCTGTACCGGGCGGAGACCACCGGCAAGCTGATGACCCTCGAGCTGGCCCTGGACGCCCGGATGAAGCTCGTCCGATACCTGGTCGGCGAGGACACCGCCCGCCCGGGGGCGGACTTCTATCCGGCGCCCGACCGCGAGGGGGACTTCCAGTTCGACCTGGCGAGTCGGTCCAACCAGGGGCTGTACCCGGACGCAGGCAGGGTGGCTGAGGCCTTGGACTATCTCCCGGTGGACCCAGCGTCCTTTGATGGCTATGAGGCCTACCTGCTTCCTTATGCCATCTCTGAGGCCGCGGGCTACGGAGGCCTGTGGCACGCATCAATCGGAGCCCATACGGCCGGGACGGGTAACACCGACCAGGACACGACGGCTCACGAGTTCGCCCACCACTTCAGTTCCATGTACCTCAGCGACAGCTATGAGGCTCGAAGAGAGTTGTGGGACGAGTACATTGCGGTTCGAGGTCTGCCGGGCTATGGTAAGGATGGCCTGCCGGCCACGAAAGACTGGAACTTCTCAACCAAGGAGGTTTTCGCCGAGGACTTCCGGGTGCTGGTGGGCGATCCGGTGGCGGCGGCCAAGCCCCCTCAGACGGCCTACGGCGACCCGCGGTCTCTCCCCGGGCTGGCCGACAAGCTGAGGGCCTTTTTCTCGAAGATAGCGACCGCCCACGAGCCGCCGGTCCCCCCGACCGAACTGGCCGTGGGCATCCTGGGCGGAACGACCGTCATCCCCCGGGGGCTGTCCTACTGGGAGCCCGAAACGACCTACGTCGTCACGGATCAGACGGTTCTTCCTTTCATCATTGCCTCCAAGCGGAGCGACGTCAGCTTCTGGCTGAGCAAAGGAGCGGACGAGATTCAGAACGGTTGGAGCCGGCCCCTGACCAACGACCTCTATTTCGGCGAACTGCGGCTCACGGCCGGGCCGGGCCTCTACAAGCTGGTCCTGAACGCCGACAGGGGGGCCGAACTGCAGTACCGGGCGGTGTACATCGTGGCCAGGGGAGGCCCGTTCGCGGAGCCCAGGGCTACAGCGGCGGCCAAGGGGACGCCGGCGCCGGCCGTGGCCATGGGCACACAGCTGGCTTGGGTCTCCGACTCGCGGATCGTCGTCACCGGCGACCTAACCGGATACAAGATTGACTGGGACTACTTGATTGACCCCAACCGCAAGAACTACACCCGGGTGAACCTGCGGGCGGCGGTGCCGACCGGCGGGACGCTCGGCGCCTACGGCCTGAACCTGGAGGGCGGCGACGGGACCTATCGTATCTATTACGAACC
>DASXUT010000026.1 GCA_036504675.1 Bacillota bacterium
CGATCTTGTTGATGACCGGGACGATCGCCAGGTTGTGATCCATGGCCAGATAGGCATTGGCCAGAGTCTGAGCCTCGATGCCCTGGGTGGCGTCGACCACCAGGAGGGCCCCCTCGCAGGCGGCCAGACTTCTCGACACCTCGTAAGAGAAGTCGACGTGCCCCGGCGTGTCGATGAGGTTCAGGACGTAGTCCTGCCCATCCTTGGCGTGGTAGGTCAGGTGCACGGCGGTGGCCTTGATCGTGATCCCCCGCTCCCGCTCCAGGTCCATCTGATCGAGGACCTGCTCCTGCATGTCGCGGGCAGCGATGGCCCCGGTCTTTTCGAGGACGCGGTCGGCCAAGGTCGATTTGCCGTGGTCGATATGGGCGATGATGCAAAAGTTCCTGAGACGCTCTTGAGGCATAAAGAAAATCCCTTTCGGCGCGGGATTAAGACAGCTAGATACATAGATTATACACCTGCCGCGAAAACCCCGGCAAGGCCGCGGTCCCGGCCGCTTAGCGGCCGAGCGCGTTCCAGAGCCGCTTGAGGGCGCCCCGCCAAGCCTCGACCGTGCCGAGGGCGATCCGGCCGGCGGGTTGCCGCCGAAGCTCGGCGACGGTGAGCGTCTCCGACAGGTGTCCGCGGTGACCGACCAGGGACAGGGCGTAGACGCCCGGCTCCGGTCGATCGACGCTGAAGGCTTGTCCGGCGAACGGGCGACCGGCCAGGTACGACAAACCGGCCTCGGCGGTCGACAGGCCGAACTGTAGGATGACGATGGCGGCCAGGAAGATGGCCGCCGTTTTGAAGCGATCTGGCATACTGGAAATACGTTGCCTAATCGGGGCCGGATTATGCGGGGCGGCGGGAGGCCGACGGTGGGCCGTCAGGTCCCGGTCGACCCGGCCGGCTTCTTGACCAGCCCCGAGATGACCTTCGCCAGGATCCGCGCGGTCCGCAATTCCTCATCAAGCGAGTTGTCCTGCCCGCCCACCTCGAACAGGAGGACGGTCGGCGAGAAATGCTGATTGTAGCGGTCGGCCTTGACGACGATCCCCCGGCAGAGGCCGGGGTACTGGGCTTCCAGGGCGGCCGAGACCTGGCGGGCGAAGGCATAGTTCTTCTGCCAGTTGGGCTGGCGGAGCTGCTTTGAGCCACTGCCGATGATCAGCATCACTCGGGCGACGTCTTTTCCGTCAACCTTCAGGATGGTGTCCTGGCGGGCGGCCGAGTCCCGGTGCAGGTCGATGATCATCTGCAGGCCTGGGTAGTCTCGCAAGAGGTCCTGGACGGTCGTCGCTGAGCGGGTATAGGCCCCCAGATAGCCATCGGCGTCGTGGGCCCGGCGGATCTGGACCGCCCCGAGCCCGTATCGGTCGTGCAGTTCCCGGACCAGTTCCTCGCCGACCCGCATGACGTTGTAGTTCAGGTCGCTCGAGTAGGCGTTAGGCTGGGCCGGCTTCCCCGCGGCGAGAAGGTCTGGCGAGAACGACTCGGATGAATGCGTACTGTAGACGCCGACGACGATCTGGCCCTTGTCTCCCAGGATCAAAGGGTCGGTCCCGACGGTCGGGGTCGATGGCTCAGCCGGCGGCGGGACGACGACCTCCTCATGGGCTCCACCGTTTCCGGCCTCGGAGTCGGCTCCGGACGCCACCTGGGTCCGGCCGAACAGCGGCACGCCGGCGTTCAAGAGCGACAGGGGATCGGTCGGCCTGAACCCCAGGACGTAGACGGCGGCCTGGTTCAGTAGACCATCATCCACGGCCGGCGACGGGCCGGCCTCCTGCAGGCCCATCAGCGGAATGGTCTGGTCGAGGATGCCACGGAGGAGCCGTCTCTGCAGGTCTTTCCACCCCCGGGCGGCTCCGGGGTTGAGGTCCTGATCAGACGCCGTCGCGGCCTGAACGGACGGTCCGCTTGGCGCGGCGGGCTGCCCGGTAGCCAGGGCCGTGACGGCGACCTGGTCGGACCTGACCGACCCCGCCGGGCGGACCAGCAGAATCAGCCTTGAGTCGTCGATCAGCAGGCCGACGGTGGCCAGACAGGCGAGGAGGAATAAGGCCATCAGCCCGGCATGGATCCGGCCGAGACCGGGCACCCTTATTCGGGCGGTCGCCTTCCAGCGTCGTTTGGCCAAGCCCGTCACCCCCATGTAACCTATCCTATGATGGACAGGGCCGTCCATGACTTTTGTCCCAGTCCGGGAATTGGCCCCAGGGGATGCGAAAATCCCGCGCGCCCTCATGCTTAGCGCCCGGGATCCGGTCCTGGGGTCGTTCTGGACGAGCCCGTCTTGGACGGGCTCGATGGGGTTTGAGGTCTTCCTCGACCACGGGACCCCCGCGGGAGGCCGCCGTCAACCGGCGACCACCACGGGCCGGTTCAAGTCCGCAGTTGCGTCGGCACCAAGGCGTCGATGACCCCGATTACGAGGGCCGCCAGCAGGGCCCCGATGATCGACACCCGCATTGTCGGGACCAGGAACTGGGCCAGGTAGATCACCGCGGCCGAGACCACAAAGCCGACCAAGCCACGACTCTGCGCCGACACCCGGCGTCCCAGGACGGCTTCGATGACCCAGCCGATGGCGGCGATGACCAAGGCCGCCAGAAGGGCATTCCAGAAGCCGGCGATCCTGAAACCGGGGACAATGTACTGCACGAACAACAGCACGAGAGCGGAGACGACGAACCTGACAATCGCTCCGAGCACCGGTTTTCACCCCCCTCAGGATTGGACTGAAAGTAATGGATTTCCAATCCTAGACTACCCTGTCTAGACAGGCTTTATGCGCCGGGGAGGGTTTTCTGCCGGCCTGCCCCCTGGTCAAAACCGGCCGAGCTTGCGTCATCGCTGGCAGCCATGGTAAAATCTTGTAAGCAGGAGGTGAGCTAAAGTGGCCAACATCAAGTCAGCGGCCAAGAGAGCCCGGACGGCCGAGAAGAGGCGGGTCATCAACAGCGGGGTCCACAGCCGGATCCGCGCCGTGACCCGGGAGTACAGGGATGCCATTGCTGAGAAGAAGGTCGACGACGCGCGTCGGTTGCTGGTTCAGGCCACCAGCTTGATCGACAGCGCCTCCGGCCGTGGAGTGATCCACGAGCGGGCCGGCGCCGGGCAGAAGTCCCGGCTGGCCAAAGCCTTTGCCCCATTGGCCAAGGCCAAACCAAAGCGGGCCACGCGGACCCGCAAGAAGACCGCTCCCGCTCCCGAGCCCGTGGTCGAAAAGACTCCGGCCGAAGAGAAGGTCGCGGCGCCCTGAACCCGTAGAACAAACGACCCCGAAGGCGAACCGCCTTCGGGGTCCTCTTATCGGCTCAGTCGAGGGACCGACCGGGGAAGCTTGGGGGGAGCTTGGCCTCACCCCCGCGGGGGCTTCAGACCCTCATACCAGGTCGAGGAGGAGAAGCTCGACGGCCAAAGCCGGGTCGGTCTCGGTCGTCTTGATCAGCAAATCGGTCTCAAAAGTCCTGGAGATTGCCCGGATGAGCTCCTCGGCGGTGAAGCCGCGGCCCTGCTCAACCAACCGCCCGACGAGGAAGGGTTGGACCCCGAGGGCGGCGGCGATGCCTGCCTGGTCTGTCTCGGCATCGAGGAGGACCCGGGTCTTGAGGAGGCGGCGCAGTTGCATGGTCATCAGGCCCATCACGGCCAAGGGGTGGACTCCCTGACGGTCGAGGGCCCGCAGGAGCTCCAGGGCTTGTTCCCGCCTCCGGTAGCCGAGGGCGTCGACGAGGTCCCAGACCCGTCGCTCGGCCGTGGGCGAGGCCACCGCGGCGATGTCCCCCGGGGTGATGACCGGACGGTCGCCCGTGTAGAGAGCGACCTTTTGCAGCTCCTGGGCCACCGTCCGCAGGTCGTCGCCGACCGTGTGAATCAGCTCCAGGGCCGCTCCCTGGTCGAGTTGCTTACCGGCCCCAGCCGCCCTCTGAGCGGCCCACCTGGCGGCCTGCCAATCTTTCAGCTTGGCACAGTTGACCAGGGCCCCCGCTCTCTCGGCCGCCTTGGTCACCTTCAGGCGCCGGTCGGGGTCGGGCAGCCGGCGCTCACGCCCGCTGGTCAGGGTGAAGATAAGACAGGTCGTCGGTGACGGCGAGGCCAGGTAGCTTAGGAGGGCGTTGGGCTCGGCTTCGCTTGACGAGGCCGGGCTCGAGCCCACGCCGGCCGCGGCGGCGCTCTCACCGGCGGCGGCGTCTCCCTCAGCCTCCTCTTCGCCCACTTCCGGATCGGGCTCGGCCGGTTCGGCGCCGGACCTCCCGGAACCGGCCTTAGCCGATTGGGCAGCCTTCCGGCGGCCGGGGCGGAAGAAGCGAGCCTCGCCGACCACGACCAGTCGCTTCTCAGCCATGAAGGGAAGGGTCTCGGCGGCCGAGGTGACCTCTGAGGGAGCCACCGTGGCCCCGTCGAACCGGCTGAAGTTGAAGTCCTCCAGACCTGGGGGAGTCAGCCGACGACGGGCCGCCGCCACGAGCTCGTCAAAAAGGAAGGGCTCCTCGCCGAAGAGCAGGTAGACTGGGCGAATCGCCCCTCCCTCGAACTCCTTCAGAGCGGCTTCATAGCCGAGTGTTTGGCTCATGGGCTGTGGTTTCGACCCGCCCCGGGCGAAAACCTCCGACTGAAACTTCTTGACTATTTTCGACTTCCTTCGCACCTCCGGGCTGATAAGATTAGAAGTGGGGATATTTTCCCCCAATTCCAAATCCGGGAGGGAAGACGTTTGGTTAGAAGGATTGTCAGCGTCGTCGCCTGCTTGGCCATGGTCCTATCGATGGCGTCAGTGGTAGGCTGGTCGGCCCCGAAGACCGGGGGGCCGTCGGCCATGCCACCCAACGAGGGCAAGATCATGGAGGCCCTTCAGGCCCGCGGGCTGATCCCGGCCGGAGCCGACCCGGATCAGGCCGAGAGCATCCTTCACAACTACCTGAACGTGAAGCTGAACGGTAAGGGCAAGTACGTGTCCTCAGTGGACAAGCCCTCGCCCAAGGGCGCCAAGGAAGTCGGCCAGATGGAGAAGGCCTTCCGCGGCGGCAACACCCCCGGCTCGCAGCCCATCCCGCTCAGCAAGAAGACCGGCGTGGGCAAGATCCTGGTCCTCCTGATCGAGTTCGCCCAGGCCCCCGGACCGATGCATGGCAACCTCCCGCAACCGGCCGACCCGACCAAGGACTACTGGGCTCCGAGCTTTGAGCGGGACCATTATGTAGACACGCTCTTCAACCGCAATAATCCGGATTCTCTGGCGTCCTACTACATCAAGCAATCGGATGGGGTTTTCACCGTTGACGGCGGCGTCTATGGATGGGTCCAGCTGCCGCACGATGAGGCCTACTACGGTGCGGACGATCCGAACGGCGGAACCGACGACTTGAACGGTCCGGTATGGAGAGTCGTCAAGGATGCGGTCGACGCCGCGGCGGCGGCCGGCCTGAACATCCCCTACCGGGACTTTGACGCCGATGGAGACGGTTATGTCGATTCCCTGATGCTGGTCCACGCCGGCGCCGGTCAGGAAGGCGGCGGCGGGGCCCAGGGCGACGATTCCATCTGGTCGCACAGCTGGTTCGTCGACTATGCTCACTACGGCTATCGGACGGCCGACGGGACCTGGGTCGGGTCCTACACCATTGAGCCCGAAGACGGCGCCACCGGCGTCTTCGCCCACGAGTATGGTCACCAGCTCGGCTTGCCCGACCTCTACGACACCATCTACAGCGGCGAGTCCTCGACCGGCTTCTGGACCCTGATGTCCTCCGGCAGCTGGTGCGGCGTCCCGCTCGGCGCCCAGCCCTCCGACCTCGACATCTGGTCCAAGATGGTCCTCGGCTGGACCCCCGACCTGAAGGAAGTCGATAAAGGCGCCGGCCAGCGGAGTTTTCACATCCGCAACACCGAGATCAACGGGTCCTTCGCCAAGGGCTTCCGGGTCAACCTCCCGGCCCACCCGGTCACCCTCAGCGTCGTCGCCCCCTATGAAGGCCAGTTCGAGTTCTGGAGCCAGATGGGCGACGACCTCAACAACACGATGACCCGGGCCTTCGACCTGAGCGGAGTGACCTCCGCCACCCTTAACTTCAAGACTTGGTATGACATCGAGAAAGACTACGACTACGGCTACGTCGAGGTCTCCAAGGACAACGGCGCCAGCTGGAATTTCGTGGCCGGCAGCATAACCACCGTCACCGAAGGCATTCCCGGGATCACCGGGACCAGTGGCGGCTGGGTGGACGCCAGCTATGACCTGTCCGCGTACGCCGGCAGGCCAATCCAGCTGCGCTTCCGCTACTACACCGATCCGGGAGTGGCCCAGAAGGGCTGGGTTATCGACAACGTCAGCCTCCCCGAGTTGGGCTACTTCGACGGGGCCGAGACCGGCGCCCCCGGCTGGACCTTCAATGGCTTTCAGGTCTTCGCCGGCAGCTCGACCACGATGAAGGCTCACTACTACATCGGTGAGCTTCGGAACTTCGTGGGCTTTGACAACAGTCTGAAGTACGTCTACAACTACTTCAAGACGGTCTACCCGAACGACAGCTTCGAGCGTTTCTCCTACGGCCCCGGCGTCCTGCTCTGGTACCGAGACACCGCCTTTGTCGACAACTGGGTCGGCCTGCATCCGGGCCAGGGCCGCCTGCTGATGGTCGATTCCCATTGGAAGCATGTCCGGGGCGTCGACGGTCGCCCGCTGCGCACCAGGATCCAGGTCTTTGACGCCGCCTTTGGGCTGGCGAACACCCCGGCCCTGACCATCCACGACCGCAGCGGCAGGCTGACAACAGTGGCGCCGCAGCCCGGCGTGGGCGCCTTCGACGACTCCCTGCCGTGGTGGGAGAGCCCGGGTCGGTTCACGACCTCTGACACCAGCGTCATCGTGCCGGCCGGGTACGGGGTCAAGGTCTACGTCGACGGCATCTCCGATGACGGCAGCGGGGCCAAGATCACCGTCGATTTCAAGTGATCCCCTGAGCCATCGTTGGACCGGCCGGCCGGTCGGCTTTCCGAGGAGGCGGGACCATCGTCCCGCCTCCTTTCTTATGATCGCCTTCCGTTACCGACCAGTTCGGCCCCGGCGGAACGTCCTGACCCGCAATCCTCGGCCATCGACGGTGAAGGTGATCGCCCCGTCCGCGTCCGTCCGGAGGACCGTCGCCCCGGCCGCGGCCAACCTGGCCTCCGTCCGCGGAGAGGGGTGCCCGAAGCTGTTTGGGCCGACGGAGATGACGGCGAAGGATGGGGCGACGGCGGCGAGCCACTCAGCCGAGGTCGAGAACTGGCTCCCATGGTGGGCGACCTTGAGGACGATGACCGCGGCCGGCTCTGCCCGTCCTGCCCCGAGCCCCGCCGGCCGGCTCAGGAGAGCCGCCTCGCCTTCGCTTTCGAGGTCCCCGGCGAACAGGAAGGTCGCCGGGCCGCAGTCCAGTCTCAGGACGACGGAGGAATTGTTGACGTCGGAATGGGTGCCCGTGAGGGCCGCCGAGCCCGGGCTGAGGACCCGGAGGACCGAGCCGCCCGCCAACTCGATGTCTTCCCCGGCGGTCAGAGCGATGATCGGTGGGCCGCGGCCGGCCAGCCGCGGGCGGGCCAGGTCGAGACCCTCGCAGGTGAAAGCAGTCCCGCCCGCCGGCACCCGACCCATGGCGACCATCCCCACGGGCAGGGCATCCAGCACCGCGGCCAGCCCGCCGCTGTGGTCGTCGTGGGCGTGGGTGACGACTAGGAGGTCGATCCGCCAGACCCCAATTCGGTGCAGATAGGGCACGATGGTCCTGGCGCCGGCGTCGATGATGGTGGCCGGCGCGGAGGCCTCCCGCCCGGCCGCGCTCCCCGTGCTCGTGCGGCTCCCCACGTCGATGAGCACACAGCCGCCCCCGGGCAGGCGGACGGCGGCGCAATCACCTTGGCCGACGTCGAGGAAGGTCACGCTCAGGCGGGAGGGAGGCAGTAGGCGCGGCCAGAGGAAGAGGACGAGCGCCAGGATGGCGATGAGGACGCCGGGCGCCAGGGACCTGGCTGTCCGTGGCGGACCCGCGATCCCGGGGCCGGGGCCGACCCGTCGTCGGGACACATACCACCAACCCAGCGAGGCATAGTAGGCCACGTCAAGCCACCAAGGCGGGATGGCGGCGTGGAAGTAAGCCGCCGGCAGGCGACCGGCCAAGGTCACGATGGCCGTCAAGGCCCATAGCGCCAGACGGCAAGGAAGGAAGACGGCCGCGGCCAACGGGGATGGAGTGATGAGCCCGAGGAGGGCGGCGACGACCCCCGCCACGACCAGGAACCCAGCCAGGGGGACGACCGCCAGGTTGCTCACCAAGGCAAGGCACGGCGCTTGGTTGAAGAGGTGGAGGGTCAGCGGCAGCAGGGCCAGTTGGGCCCCGATGGTCGCCTTCAGGGCCGTCGCCGCGGGATGCGGACGCCCCATAGTCCGGTCGCCAACTCGCCGGGCCGAGCGGCGGGCAGCCGGTGTCCCGGGGTCCTCGGCCGCACCGAGCAGCCCCGCCGTGGCCAGGAAGGAAAGCTGGAAGCCCGAGTCGGCCATCTCCAGGGGAGAGCGCACCAGGATGATCAAGCCGGACAGGGCCAGGCCACTGGCGGCCGACGTGGGACGCCCCAAGGTCCGGCCGAGGAGGACCACGGTGGCCATGATGGAAGCCCGGACGACGGAGGCCCCCATCCCGGTCATCAAGGCGTAGAACCAGACGACGGCGATGGCCGCCAGGGCCGCCCGCTGCGGCCGTAACCGAAGCCGGCGGGCCAACCAGACGACGGCTCCGCTGACGAAGGCCACGTTGGAGCCGGAGACGGCGAGGATGTGGAAGACTCCGGCGTCTCGGAAAGCCTTCTCGACCTCCGGCGGCAGGCCGCGGCTGCCGCCAAAGACGATACCTTGCAGGAGGGCGGCTTCAGTTGGCCTGAGGTGCTTGGCGACGGAGTCTCCGAGGGACTGGCGACAGGCCAGGGCGAGCCCGGTCATGGTGGGGATCGGGGGGCCCCGCCCGGCCTCGCGTTGCTGAACGTCCAGGAGCGCGGCCACTCCGCGGCGACGCAAGTAGGCCTGGTAGTCGAACTCTCCAGGGTTGCCGGGAGGCCGCGGCAGGCTAAGGTCCCCGTGCAACCTGACGGATGCCCCATGGCGGGGTAAGGCCGGGGACGCGGAATTCGGGGTGTCCCCGGGGCCACCGACCCTCTCGCGGACGAGGACCAGGCCCTCGAGCTTCACCGTCTGGCGGGCGGTGGCGACCTCCCGCACCCTGACCAGGTACTGCAGGGATCCGGACCGGACCTCGGGGTCGCCGACCACCGACCCGGACAGAGTGACCCAGCGGGAGAGCTCTCCGGAGCCGGTTGAGGCGGGACCGGTGGCGATGGCCGCCTGGGCGGCCACCCACCGGCCGAGGCTGCCCAAGCCCGACGACCGAGCCTCCAGGGCGTTGAGGGCCCCGAAGCCGATGGCCAGCAAAGCCACGCCGAAGATGCCTGATCGGACCGGGGTGCCCCGTGACCAGCCGACCCACGAGGCCGACGAAGCCTGCCACCTGGCGGACGCGGGGGGCGGGCGCAGGCCGATGACCACGGCCGTCAGTCCGACCGCGACCGCGACCATTGTCAGACCGGCGACCCACGGCGAGCCGGTCGACACGGCCGCCCCGAAGACCACTCCCAGGCCATAGCCAACGGCCACAAGGATCAGCGGGCTCAATCGGCCACCCCTCCCCGGGCGGGGAAGGGGCTTTCGTCATCCCGTCAGCCAATCCTCTCGCTTGTCGACCGAAAGCCCCCGGGGATCACCCCGGGGGCCGAAGCCGCTCCACTCCACCAATTTCCGCTACGGTCGGCTTTGATCAGGCTTCGGTTGCGGTCTCGCCGCTTTCGTCCCCCGCCCGCCGCCGGCGGAAGCCGGCTCAGGCGTAGGCTCCTTGGCCGCCCGGGCGTTGGCCTCCTTGAACTCGGCAATGGCCCGGGCGCCCGGGGACATGGCGTTGATCATGTACGACCGGGCCTCGACCGGTTCGTTCTGGTATCCAGAGGCCTCGTTGCCGCCCTCGCCTTTTTCCCTCGTCTCAGGCTGTCCGTTTTTCTTCTCCATCCGCGATCACCTCGCTTCACCCGGCCATCCCCGTCCCGCTGGGGTGGTCCGGGTCGATTCCGGCCGAGCACGGAGCCGACCAAGTACGGAACCGATCGCCTGAGCCTTCCAGGAGGAAACACCTGCTCGTCCCAAGAATACGAGAGATCGTCGGCAAGGGAGGATACCCGGCTAATGCGCGAGATCATCGGTGTTATCGTGGCTTTCGCCCTCATCTTCTGGTTATCCAGTCGCCGGATGCAGCTGGGGTTGATCATGTTGATCAGTTCGACCGTCCTCGGCCTCTTCGCCGGCGGCTTCGAGCGGCCCCTCGGCCTTCTGACCACCTTCTACCGCGCTCTGACCGCGCGGGACACGATCGAGTTGGCCGTCATCGTCGCCCTGATCACCGCTCTGGCCCGGGTGATGGGCGACTTCGGCTTACTGCAAGCCATGTCGCAGGCACTGGCCCGCCTGCTCCGGAGCACAAAACTGTCGCTGGCCCTCGTCCCCGGGGTCGTCGGGTGCCTGCCGGTGATGGGCGGAGCGATTGTCTCGGCGCCGATGGTCGACGCCCTTGGCGACCGCCTCGACATCGACCGCGAACGCAAGTCGGCCATCAACGTCATCTTCCGCCATGCCTGGTTCTTCGTCTTCCCCTTCAGCACCAGCCTCGTGCTGTTGGCCCGCCTGGACGCGGTTGACGTGTTCGGCCTGATCCGCCTGCAGTGGCCGATCTCGGTCGCCGCCCTCGTCTCCGGCTATCTCTACTTCTTCGGTCGGCTGCCGAGGGAATCGACCCTGGGGGTCGGCTATCGCTTCTGGCCGGGCCTTCGCGATTTCCTGGTCACCGGAGCCCCCCTCCTGACGGCGATCATCCTCGGGGTCGGCCTACCCATCCCCTTCTATGGGCTGTTTCGGCTGCCGCTGTGGGCCGCCCTGGCGGTCGGTATCGTCGTCGGGATGGCCCTCGGCCGGCGTCATCCCAAGTTCCGGTGGGACCTTCCCCTCCGTGGCGTCAACTGGCCGATGGTCGGGACGATGGCCGGGGTGATGGTCTTCCTCTGGGCGGTGAAGGGAGTCACCATTTTCCCGACGATGATCGAGTGGTTGACCGGCAATGGCGTGCCCCTGTCCCTCCTATGCGTCATCATCCCGCTGGTCATCGGGTTGGCCTCAGCCGCTCAAGCCACGACCATCGCCATGACCGTTCCCGTCCTCCTGGCCACCGTACCGACGCCGGACAAGCCCCTCTACGCCATGCTGATCTACGCCAGCAGTTACGTGGCCTACGTCGCCTCTCCTCTTCATCTCTGTCAGATCTTCTCGGTCCAGTACTTCCGAGCCGACCTCACCAAGGTCTACCGTCACTACGTCATTCCGCTGTCGGCGGTGTTGGTGACGATGGCCATCATCTACTTCATCGCCCGCTGATGGCCCACTGAGGCGGCCCGACGCCCGGCTTCATCGGGGGACTTCACCATTCATGCAGACGGGTGATGCCAGTCGAAGACGACTGGCATCTCGCTTTTCTCGGCCACGCTCAGGACCTCCTTGACGGCGGAGGCCCGGTCGTCGTTCTCCGGGGCGGGCCGGCTTCACCAAGCCGTGTACCCCCCGTCGACGTAGAGGTTCTGTCCGGTGATGAAGGTGGCGCCGTCGCCGGCCATGAGGACGACGGCCCCGACGATTTCCTCCGGCCGGCCGAACCGGCCCAGGGCGTGCCTGTTCTTGATCAGGTCGCCGAGAACGGGAGTGGTCTGGAGTTCCTTGGTCAGGTCGGTGGTGATGAAGCCCGGCCCGATGGAATTCACCAGGATCCCGGACTTGGCCCATTCGCAGGCCAGGGCCCTGGTGAGGACGACGATCGACCCTTTGGCGGCGTGATAGACGCTGGCCCCAATCTCGCTTCCGACGATCCCGAAGATGCTGCCGATGTTGATGACCCGGCCACCCTGACCGCGCTTGATCATCTGCTTTCCGACCGCCTGGGTGATGAAGAAGAGGCCGCGGATATTGACCCCCATGACCTCGTCCCATTCCTCGGGAGTGACCTCCGCGGCCGGGTGGGTCGGGCCGACTCCGGCGTTATTCACCAGGATGTCGATCTTGCCCAGGTCGGCGGCAATCTGGCCGACCGCCCGGCGGCTGTCGGCGACGTCGGCGACATTGCCCTTGACAAACAGCCCTCGGCGGCCAAGTCGTCGGATTTCATCGATGACCTCCTCGGTCTTCGGGCTGAGCCCGAGGATGGCCACGTCGGCCCCGAAAGTGGCCAGGCCGAGGCTGATGGCCCGGCCGATGCCACGGCTGCCGCCGGTGACCAGGGCTACCCGGCCGTCGAGATTGAACAGGTTACGGGTCACTTCCAAGAGGACGGTCGCCTCCCGCCACAGATGGGATGGGCCTAGTGTGCCTTCATGCGGAGGGGGGTATGCAGCCGCCTGGGCCAGCCTCGGCCCGACCAACGCGCCCGGACGGCCCTCGGCGATGGGTTCGAAGGCCCCTTCAGTAACACCGAAAATTGAGGGGCAATAGAATATTAAAGCACAAAGTAACTGAAAAGTTTGACTCGTGCGCTTAATCGCATAGGGTTTCCCCGACCGGCAACGAATGAATGATTGGTTTATATTCTGGATTATCATGTACAACATTTATTCTAAGGCCCCCGTGGGAGGTGCAGTTGAGGCATGGCCCTCGAGCAAGAACGCTTGGAAGCCCTGCTCCAGGAGACACGCATGTTCGCCCCGCCGGAGGAGTTCCGGCACCGTGCCAATGTGTGCGACCAATCCATCTACGATCGGGCTGAGACCGACCTGACCGGTTTCTGGGCCGAAGAGGCCCTCCGGCTCGATTGGTCCCGGCGCTGGGACCAGGTCCTCGACTGGACTCCGCCTTGGGCCAAGTGGTTCCCCGGCGGGCAGATCAACGCCGCCCACAACTGCGTGGACCGTCACGCCGCCTCCCTCCGCCGGAACAAGGTGGCCATCATCTGGGAGGGCGAACCGGGGGATTCACGGGTCCTGACCTACGGCATGCTGCAACGGGAGGTCAACCGATTCGCCTACGCCCTGAAGTCTCTCGGAGTCGCCAAGGGGGACCGGGTCGCCATCTATATGGGGATGATCCCCGAGTTGCCCATCGCCATGCTGGCCTGCGCCAAGATCGGCGCTCCGCACAGCGTCGTCTTCGGGGGGTTCTCCGCCGAGGCCCTCCGCGACCGGATCAACGACGCCCAGGCGAAGGTTCTGGTCACGGCCGACGGAGCCTGGCGGCGCGGTGGGATTGTCCCGCTCAAGCCCAACGCCGACGAGGCCCTGAGGGAAACCCCATCGATCCAAGGGGTCGTCGTCGTCGACCGGGTCGGACGGTCCGGCGGGACCAGGGTCCCGATGCGGGAAGGCCGGGACATCTGGTGGGACGAGGCGGTCTCCGGCGCACCGGTGGAGTGCCCGGCCGAACCGCTGGACGCCGAAGACATGCTGTTCATCCTGTACACCAGCGGGACCACCGGAAAGCCCAAGGGTGTGGTTCACACCACCGGTGGCTACCTGGTCGGAACAGCTTCGACCCACCGGTACATCTTCGACCTCAAGGAGGACGACGTCTACTGGTGCACCGCCGACATCGGCTGGGTCACCGGGCACTCCTACATCGTCTACGGCCCGCTGGCCAACGGCGCTACCGCTCTCATGTACGAGGGAACGCCGGATTATCCCAACCGCGGCCGCTGGTGGCGGATCATCGAAAAGTACGGTGTCAACGTCCTCTACACCGCCCCGACGGCGATCAGGTCGATGATGCGGTGGGGGGCAATTTGGCCGTCCGAGCATGACCTCAGCAGCCTGCGGCTGCTCGGCACGGTCGGTGAGCCGATCAATCCCGAGGCCTGGATGTGGTATCACGAGAAAGTCGGCCGGGCCGTCTGTCCGATCGTCGACACATGGTGGCAGACGGAGACGGGGATGATCCTGGTGTCCCCGCTGCCGGGGCTGACGGCCACCAAGCCCGGATCGGCCACCCGTCCCTTCCCGGGGGTCCAGGTTGAGGTCCTGGACGAGCAGGGGAATACCGTCGGCCCGGGGGCCGGAGGCAACCTCGTCGTCACCAAGCCGTGGCCGGCCATGTCCCGGACCATCTACGGAGACCCGGACCGCTACGTCCGTCAATACTGGTCGCGCTACCCGGGCAAGTACCTGACGGGCGACGGGGCCAAGGTCGATGAGGACGGCTACCTATGGCTGATGGGCCGGGTGGACGATGTGATGAACGTGGCCGGGCACCGCATCTCGACCTATGAGGTGGAGAGCGCCCTGGTCGATCACCCCAGTGTGGCCGAAGCGGCGGTGATCGGCAAGACGCACGAGGTCAAGGGTCAGGCGATATCCGCTTTCGTCACCCTCAAGGAGGGGGCGCGGCCGGATGAAGGGCTGAAGGAAGAACTCAAGCGCCATGTGGCCAAGAAGATCGGGGCCATCGCCCGGCCCGACGACATCTTCTTCACCGCGGAGCTGCCCAAGACGCGGAGCGCCAAAATCATGCGCCGTTTGCTGCGGGACATCGCCGAGGGGCGGGCCCTGGGGGATACGACCACGCTGGCCGACCCGGCGGTGGTCGCCCAGCTTCGCGACCAATATGAAGCTGAGGGGGAGGGCTAGGGCTGAGAGGGCTAGGGCTGAGAGGGCTAGGGCTGGCAAAAGGGACCGGTCAAGGCCGGGGCCCTTGGTCGGTCACGGCGCGGTAACGAACGACTTTAGATCCTCAAATTTCTTTTCCCCGATCCCCGACACGTTGCGGAGTTCTTCGATGCTCTGGAAAGGGCCGTGCCGAACGCGATAGGCGATGATCCGCTCGGCCAGGGCCGGCCCGATGCCGGGCAGGGACTCGAGGGCGGCCTGGTCACCGTAGTTCAGGTTGACTTTGGACTGGCTTGCCGACCCGAGTTCCGAGCCCGCGCCCACGCCGCCGGACCCGGCGACGCCGCCGGACCCGGCGACCCGGCCGGACCCGGCGACCCGGCCGGCGCCTGAAGTCGTCGGGGCCGCTGCTTTCGCCTCGGCTTGATTCGGGACATAGACTTTCTGCCCATCGACCACCGGGGCGGCCAGGTTGAGCCAGTCGTCGGCGGCGTCCTCGGTTGGGCCACCGGCGGCGGCGACGGCATCGACTACCCGCGCGCCGGCCGGCAGGCGGTAAACCCCGGGCCTGGCCACCGCCCCGGCCATGTGGACGACGATCTCGGCCGGCTGTCCCTGAGCCGCCCCGCCGGCAGTTTCGCCCGGGGCTGCGCGCGGAGCCCCACCCGAGGTTGTCCCCTCAGGCAACGGGCCGGCGATGGCCGCCTGCCCGCCGCCCAGGTGACGCCAGGCGACGAGCCCACCCCATCCGGCCGTCAAGAAGAGGATCGCGGCGATGACCGCGACCTCGGCCCGGTCCAGGCGGAACACAAAAACCCCTCCCCCGCATCGGGGGAGGGGCTTTCTAGTCTCGCCGGGCGACTCCTGCGACTGTCGAAGGCTTTTTTCGATAAACCGACGGCCCGTCGGCCGTCCGACCTACTTGACGACGATGTTGGCCAGCCGGTCCGGGACGGCGACGATCTTCACGACCCGCTTCCCGGCAATGAGTTCCTGCACCCGCCGGTGTTTGAGGATGAGTTCGCGGAACATCTCCTCGGTCAGCCCGGTCGGGACGGTCAACCGATCACGGATCTTCCCGTTGATCTGGACGACCACTTCGACCTCGTCGACCTTCAGCGCCCGTGGGTCATAGATCGGCCAGGACTGCAGGTGGACGCTGTTGGTGTGGCCCATCACCGACCAGAGCTCCTCGGCTAAATAGGGGGCGAAGGGAGCCATCAGCAGGGTCAACTTCTCCAGGGCCTCGGCCACCACGGCCTGGTTCTGCTTGGCCTCGGGGACCTCGTCCTTGTACTTGTGGACCGCGTTGACCAGCTCCATAAAGGCGCTGACGGCGGTGTTGAAGTTGTAGCGCTCCTCGATGTCCTCGGTCGCCCGTTTGATCGTCACGTGGATGACCCGCCGCAATTCCCGCTCGGCCGGACCCAGGTGGCCGGGCACACCCGCCGGGCCTTTCCCGGAACGGCCGGCCCGGTCAAGGGCCTTGATCGTCTCGGCGTCGGCCGTGACCAGCCTCCAGACCCGGTTGATGAACCGGTAGGCCCCTTCCACGCCCCGGTCGCTCCACTCCAGTTCCTTCTCGGGCGGCGAGGCGAAGAGGATGAACAACCGGGCCGTGTCGGCCCCGTACTTATCCATGATCTCAACCGGACTGACGACGTTCCCCTTGGACTTGGACATGGCCGCCCCGTCCTTGAGGACCATCCCCTGGGTCAGCAGGTTCTTGAACGGCTCGACCTCGCCCAGCAGCCCGGCGTCGTGGAGGACCTTGGTGATGAAGCGGGAGTAGAGAAGGTGGAGGACGGCGTGCTCGATGCCGCCGGTGTACTGGTCGACGGGCATCCAGTAGTCGGACTCCTGCGAGTCGAAGGCGACCTGCTCGGACCTGGCCGTGATGTACCTCAGGTAGTACCAAGACGAGCAGACGAAGGTGTCCATCGTGTCGGTCTCGCGCCGGGCCGGCCCGCCGCAGGTCGGGCAGGTAGTCTCGACGAAGGACTTCGAGGTCGCCAGGGGCGACTCACCGGTCCCGGTGAAGACGACATCGTCGGGCAAGAGGACCGGCAGATCCCTCTCGGGCACGGGGACGATCCCGCACTTCTCGCAGTAGATGACCGGGATCGGGGCGCCCCAGTAACGCTGGCGCGAAATGAGCCAGTCCCGCAGGTGGTAGTTGACCCGGCGGATACCGAGGCCCTTGGCCTCGCAGAAATCGGCGATCCTGGCCTTGCCCAGCTCATTGTCGAGGCCGTCATAAGGGCCGGAGTTGACCATCGTCCCCGGTCCGCTGTAGGGCACGGCCATCGTCGCCTTGTCCAGCTCGCCTTTGGGCTGGATGACCACCCGCAACGGCAACTCGAATTTCTTGACGAACTCGAAGTCGCGCTCGTCGTGGGCGGGCACGCCCATGACCGCGCCGGTCCCGTACTCCATGAGGACGTAGTTGGCGATCCAGATGGGAACGGCCTCACCGCTCAAGGGGTTGATCGCTCGAGCCCCGATGGAGAGGCCTTGTTTCTCGGTCTCGGTCGAGGTCCGATCGATCTCACTCATCGCCCGGGCGCGGGCGACGAAGCGACGGGCGGGCTCCTCATACTCGGTGCCCCTGGTGAGTTTGTCAACCAGCGGGTGTTCCGGCGCCAGGACCAGGAAGGTCACCCCATAGATGGTGTCATGTCGGGTGGTGAAGACCGGGATGGGGTCGCCCGTGCCCTCGACCCGGAAGGTCATCTCGACCCCTTCAGAACGGCCGATCCAGTTCTCCTGCATCGTTCGGACGCGCTCCGGCCAACCGGAGAGCAGCGACAGGTCGGCCAGCAACCGGTCGGCGTAATCGGTGATCTTGAAGAACCACTGTTCGATCTCGCGCTTGGTGACCGGCGAGTCGCAACGCCAGCAATGGCCGCCGTTGATGACCTGCTCGTTGGCGAGGACGGTGGCGCAGGACGGGCACCAGTTGACGGCGGCCTTCTTCTTGTAGGCCAGGCCGCGCTGATAGAGCTGCAGGAACAGCCATTCGGTCCACTTGTAGTAGCCGGGGTGGCAGGTGGCCACCTCGCGGCCCCAGTCGTAGCTCATCCCCAACGCCTTGAGCTGGCCGTGCATGGTGGCGATGTTCTTGTAGGTCCACTCGGCCGGCGGGATGCCCCGCTTGATGGCGGCGTTCTCGGACGGCAGGCCGAAGGCATCGTAGCCGATGGGGTGCAGGACGTTGTAGCCGTTCATCCGCTTGAACCGGGCGATGACGTCACCGATGGTGTAGTTGCGGACGTGCCCCATGTGGAGGTCGCCCGACGGGTACGGGAACATCTCAAGGGCGTAGAACTTGGGCTTCGTCCGGTCGACCCGGACTCGGTACAGCCCGGTTTCATCCCAGCGCCGGCCCCATCTATCCTGGACCGCCCTGAAGTCGTAGCGCTCGTCCATGGCTAGGCCCTCCACATCCTGTATCCGGCTTCACTTGGCCGAAGAAAGACAAAACAGCCTCTCGTCCCAATCCGGGACGAGAGGCTCACTCCCGTGGTACCACCCTACTTGATAAAAAAATACTGTGGAGCCGAAGGGGATCGAACCCTCGACCTCGTGAATGCCATTCACGCGCTCTCCCAACTGAGCTACAGCCCCAGTATCTCTACCCACTTGTCGAGGCCGCTAACGCCAGCCGGCGGCACCGGCTACTGGCTTTCGCCGGTGCGACTCCCGGGCGAGTCCGACCGTCGCCTGCCACCGGCTCGCACCTTGGCGCCGGCTCTCTTCAGGTCAGGCGGGTAGGTCTTGCTCCCGATCTTCGCCCTGTCACTCTCTGCACTTGACGAGGCCGGCGGCGCCCGATTTATCACCACCGCACGGCTCACGCTACAGAAGACATTATAGCCGCAAGGTAGGTCATTGTCAAGTTTGCAGGGCCCAGGCACTAGCGCCCGGCGGCCTGCTCGGCGGGTACTTCAAGGGGCTTGGCGTCGCCCCATAGGCGTTCAAGATTATAGAATTCGCGGCTGATCTGATCAAAGATGTGAACGACGATGTCTGCGTAGTCGAGGAGGACCCAGCCGCCCTTCTTGCCGCCTTCGCGGTGGAGGAGCCGGTATCCGGCCGCTTCGAACCTCTCCTCGACGCGCTCGGCGATGCCCTGGATGTGCGTCGAAGATGTCCCGCTGCAGATGACGAAGTAATCGGTGACCACGGTCAACTCGGACAGGTCGAGGGCCACTATGCGCAGCCCCTTGCTCTCTTCGATGGCCTGGATGGCCAGGTTGGCCAGGTCCGCCGAGTCTCTAACCATTCATTCGCCTCCCGTTGATAATATGGCCACGGCTCAACGCCGTCAATGCGGGTAGTCTTTACCAACAATGACCGTCACGTCGAACTGGGGGTTCTTCTCCTTGCGCTGATACAGCCGGGCGGTCGTGATAAAACCCGAGACGGCCTTGCCGACGACCTTGTTGTCGTCGTCGCCGTCCAGCCCGATCACCTGAGTGTTGGCGTAATCGGTCTTGTCGGCCGTGCCCACGTTGGCGACGTTGAACCCCAGGTCACGGAGCTTCTCCGCGAGGGTGGACCCGAGACCGCTGGTCCCGCTGCCGTTGAGGACCTGGACCTTAATCTTGGCGTTGGCCGTCCGATCGATCCCCCGGATCAGCTCGTCCACGAGTCTCCTCGTCCCGGCGGGGTCGGCCTTGACGTAGCTGACGTCACCGATCCATTCGTCAGTGACCGGGACCGTCCCGGTCTTGACCTTGGCGCCGTCCAAGCGCATGCCCTGGGTGGCCAGGCTGAGGATGTCCGACGGCCGGAGATTGGTGTCGATCCATTTCGAGGCCTCACCGGCCAGGGCCGGGATCTTGAAAACGGTCCCGACGGTCAGGGCCTTCTTCATGACCGCTTTGAAGAACTCCTGCTGGACCTGGACCCGTTTGATGTCGCCCTCGGCATATCCGTGGCGGAACCGGACGAGCTCCATGGCCTTCTCGCCGTTGAGCAGCTGCGGGCCCTTTTTCAGGTGGATGTGCAGGTCCTGATACGGGTCATCGTAGTCCATGTCCTGCGGCACGTCCATCTCCACGCCGCCGAGAATGTCCACCAGCTTGACGAAGCCCTGGACATCGGTGCGGACGTAGTAGTGGACGGGTACGCCGAGAAGCTTGGAGACCGCGTCCATGGCCATCTCGGGGCCGACGGAGTTCGGGTAGTCCTTGAGTTGCTTGTCCTTGGCCGTCTGGGCGGCGATGAGGTCACCGTCGGCGTGGGCTTGGTTGATCTTGACGATGTGACCGTTGCTGGTCGGCAGGACGACCTCGGTGTCCCGCGGGACGGAGATCATGCTGAGGGCGTGGTTCTCCGGGTCGAAGCTGAAGAGGACCATGGTGTCAGTCCGCCGCGGCAACTTGGCGAAGCGCAGGTCCTGATTGACCCCGAAACCGGTGGTGTCCTGAGGAGTGTCGAGCCCGAGGACGAGGATGTTGACCCGCTGCCCGGGCAGGGGGGCCGGGACCCCGTTGCGGCCCTCGGTCAAACGGGTCAGGTCGGTGTGAATGCCCCGCAAGAAGCTGTATACACTGCTGCCCAGGATGACCAGAAAAATGGCCAGGGCGGCCGCCGCAACCAGGGCGATGCGTCCCCACTTGATCCTTATCTTTTTCTTCGAGCGCCGCGGTCCCAGGTCGGGAGCACGCGTCCACTCGGTGGTTACCGGAGGGATGTCTCCGGGCATGTGAAGACCTCCGATGGTTGACCGCGCAAAACATCCGGCCCTTATGGGTCCTTAATACTATACCAAACGGTGGGAGCCTTTTCAACGTCAAGAACCTGGGCTCACAGACAATAATGATTAATAAAAGTGCTGCTACTAATCGATTAAGCGAAGGACCGCGGGGCGGATAGCCGCGGGCCGCAGTCGTTCCATCGAGGCTGTGCTTTAGACTGGCTCTCGGGTCGACGGGTTCCTTCAGAATGTCAGGTGACCACAATAATTGATGACGAAATCAAAAAAGCGGTCCGCCGGTGGACCTCTCCGATACTGCTGTCCAGCAACGTTCGTCGGTCCGTCCGGGGCACAATAAAGCCTCCAAAGCTGATTCGGCCGGAAATCCAACCAGGATCGGAGCGTTTAGAGGCACCGTCAAGACGACGATTGAATTTTGAGTAGGGGTGGCGGCCGCCTGGGCCGCGCTTTCGGTGCAACCTTGACCGATGTCGCCGGGCCTTGGCCGCCTCAGTACTTCGGTTGCCGCGGCCGAGCCTCGTTGACCACCAGGTCACGACCACTCATCTGGGTGCCATTCATGGCGGTGACGGCCCTCTCGGCGTCTTCGTCGCCAACTTCCACAAACCCAAAACCACGCGAGCGGCCGGTCTCCCGATCGGTGATGATCCGGCAACTCTTGACCTCAGCATGGGGCGAGAAGGCCTGAGCCAGCTCATCCTCGGTCGTCGACCAAGGAAGATTGCCGACATACAGGGTCTTCGTCATGTGTTGTGTCACCCCCCTCCGTTCCCCGGCTGGCCGCGTTTGGTCTTGCCCTTGGGCCTTTGTCCGGGCTACTCTCGATACAGGCCGGTCCTCCCGATGTACTCCCCTACCGCGTCCGGCACTAGATACCTTATCGAACGTCCCTCGTTGACCCGCCTTCTAATATTGCTTGAACTGATGGCGACTCCCGGAATAGCCAATCGATGCACGACCCCGCCGGAACGGGCGACTTCAGCGATCATCCGGTTCAGGTCGTCGGGCTCGCATCCCGGTCTGGCGACCGCCACCAGCTGGCAATACTCGAAGATCTTCAGCGGGTCTTTCCAGGTCAACAGCTCGAGGACAGCGTCGGCCCCGGTGATGAAGTACAGCTTGCTCTCATCGCCGAGCTCCCGCCGCAACTGACGCATGGTATCGACGGTGAAGGAGGGTCCTTCTCGGTTGATCTCGACCGTACTGACTCGAAAGTAGGGGTTCTCGGCCACGGCCAGTCTCACCATGGCCACCCGATGTTCAGCCGGGCTGACCCGCCGGTTGATCTTGTGGGGGGGACGGCCGGCCGGAATGAAGAGGACCTGACTGAGTCGCAACTCGTCGCGAACAGCTTCCGCGGCGATCAAATGGCCATGGTGGATTGGGTCAAAAGTCCCGCCCATTACCCCGATCCGGCATGGCTGGGCGGGATCAGATGAGGCCAATTATGACCACTCCCATGTGCTCCGAATAATTCTACATCTTCATTCCGATTCCTGCATCTTCCTGGGTAAAGAGGCCGAAATTGGTACCTAGAACATATCTTCTGTATACTCTAACTCGACCTGGCCGATCCGAACGGTGCTTCCGACCTTCGCCCCGGCCTGCCTGAGGGCATCGTCCACGCCCATCCTGGCCATCGCCCGTTGGAAGCGGCGAACGGCTTCATCGTTCTCGAAGTCGGTCATCGCCGCCAGCCGCTCGACCTCCGGTCCGGTCACTACGTAGGCCTCTCCGTCCGGCTCGACCTGGAAGGTCGGGCGGGGTTTGTAGCGGAAGACCCGTTCGGGGGCTTCCGGAACGACCGGCTTGACCGGGATCGGAGGGGTCAGCCGCTCCAGTTCGGCCGCCGCCCTGGCCATCAGCGGCTCCAGCCCCTGCCCGGTGGCCGCGGAAATGGGGAAGACTTCGATGCCGCGTTGCCGGAACCCGGCGGTCACCTCGGGAAGGAGATCCCTGGTCTCCGGCAGGTCGACCTTGTTGACGGCCACCAGTTGACGCTTCTCCCCCAGCTTCGGGTCGTAGAGAGTGAGTTCCTTGTTGATGGCCAGGTAGTCGGCCCAGGCGCCGGCGCCGCCCGGGCGGGCCAGGTCTAGGACGTGGATGAGGACCCGGGTCCGCTCGACGTGGCGGAGGAACTCGTGGCCGAGCCCGACCCCCTGGTGAGCCCCTTCGATGAGGCCCGGGATATCGGCCAGGACGAAGCTGCCGCCCCCGGGGATCGAGACGACGCCGAGATTGGGCTCCAGGGTGGTGAATGGGTAGTCGGCGATCTTCGGTCGCGCCGCTGTGACCTTCGAAAGGATGGTCGACTTGCCGACGTTTGGGTAGCCGACCAGGCCGATGTCGGCCAGGAGCTTCAACTCGAGGAGGACCCACCGCTCCTGACCGGGTTCGCCCTTCTCCGAGAACCTGGGGGCCTGGTTGACGGGGTTGGCGAAGTGCTGGTTGCCACGACCGCCACGGCCGCCGTTGGCGACGATCACCCGCTGCCCCGGCTCAGTCAGGTCGGCGACAAACTCGCCGCTGTCGGCATCGATGACGTTGGTCCCCGGCGGCACGCCGACCTCGAGGTCCCTTCCGGACTTGCCCGATCGATTGGAGCCCTGGCCGTGCTCGCCCCGCTCGGCCTTGAAATGGCGCTGATACCGGAAGTCGAGCAAGGTCCGCAAGCCCGGGTCGACGGCGAAGACGACGTCGCCGCCACGCCCGCCGTCTCCCCCGTCGGGGCCACCCTCGGGAATGAACTTCTCGCGGCGGAAGGAGGTCACGCCATTCCCCCCGCTGCCGCCCTTGACATAGACCTTGGCCTTGTCGACGAACATCAGATGTCTCCCCGCGTGCTGTTTTGGCCGACCCGCGACTCGCCTCGTGGGGCGCGGCGATGACCGATGATTAGCCTTTCTCGCCGGTGACGGGGCTATCAACGACGCGCCGGTCAGGCCGCCAACTCGCCCGGCCTGACGGTCAGAGCGGCCGGCGCGGCCCCTTCGACCAGCTCACGACCCAGCGTCGCGGGGCCGCCCGCAGCACCCGCACGCCGGCCGACGACTCCAAGGCGCCGGCCAGCCATTGGTCGGCGTCCTCCGGACCCTCGATGGTCGCGGAGAAGCCCGTTTCGTCCCCGGCCAGGTCGAGGCCCAGCCGCCCGCCGGTGGGCGGCGAAGCCTGGATCACCCGGTCCAGGACGGGCTCCAGGGCGGGCTGGATGGTCGCCGCGACCTCCTCGGCCGCGGCCAGCCCGGCTTCGATGGACGGCTCGAGTTCGAGACCGCGGCTGCGCGCGGACTCCTCCTTGGTCAGGAGGAAGGCCACCAGCGAGGGGTCCGCGGCGCGGATGAACCGGTTCTCTTTCTCCATGTTCTGCAGGACCTGGTCGATGTAGGCCCCGGCCCGCGCCGAGTTGCCCAGCTGGAGCCACCCCGAGATGACCTGCAGGTGATTGAGGAAGGCGTGTCTCCGGTTCCGCAGGAGGGCGATGACCCGCCGCTCGACGTCCCGCCTGACCGCCGCGGAAGAACCGGCCGACGGCCGCCGCTTGGCCAGGACCAACCCGATGGGGATGCCGAGGGCCAGGCCCAGGGCGACCAGACCGAGGATGACGAAAACCGGAGCCGGCCAAACGGCCGGCGGGGTGGGGGCATTCATCGTTGCGGATGTCTCCTCACGACTCGGTGATTCAGGCCCCGGCCGGTGCGCCTGGGTTTCCGAGTCATTCTCCCCACCCGTCGTTTTTTCCTTTTCTGGCCAAGGCCGGTCGGTCACCCGGGAGGGCATGGGAAGAGCCCGGGGAACCTCCCCGGGCTCAATTCACGCCTGAATCGACCAACGCTGTTCCCGTCACGACGGGGGCCGGCGTCGCCGGCCCCGGTCGGTCACTGACCGACGGGAACGATGGAAACCAGCTTCCGCTCGCCGGCCCGGTCGAAGGAAACGGTCCCGTCGACCAGGGCGAAGAGGGTATCGTCGCGGCCCATCCCGACGTTCTTGCCGGGGTGGAACCGCGAACCCCGCTGGCGGATGATGATGCTGCCGGCGGTGACGACCTGACCGTCGTGGCTCTTGATGCCGAGCCGCTGAGCGTTGCTGTCGCGACCGTTGCGGGAGCTACCCATGCCCTTCTTGTGGGCAAAAAGCTGCAGGTTGATCCGGTTGATCATCTTCGAAGCACCTCCTGAGCAAACGTCCCTAATGCCTAATGCCTTCGACGCTATCAATGCAACAGTCTGATTATAAATCCATCAGGGCGGGTCGACAATCGTGAGATTCCTGGGATACTCGCGGGCGATGTCTTTCAGGGCGACGACCATCGTCTCCAGGATGGCCTCACTCTGCAGCCGCTGATCGACCCCGAAGGGCCGCGTCGAGAGCCGCTGCAGGCTGAGCCAACCGTCCCTGACGGCGGTCGACGGGGTTAGCCCGACGACCCGCTCAAGGCCCATGACCGCGCCCTGGCTGATGGCCGAAACCGCGGCGCAGATGATGTCGCGGCCTTTCTCGTCATATTCCGAGTGGCCCTCGATGTCGAAGGCGTTGATCTGCCCTTCGCGGCGGATGACCCGGACGGTGATCAAGCCAAGATCACTCTTTGCTCTCTTCGGCTCCCTTGGCCGCCTTGGTCGTGGCCCTGGGGGCCCGCTTTTTCTTCTCGGCCGGAGCCTTCTCGATCGCCGAACCCTCGTCGGCGATCTCCATCGACGCCTTCGCCGCCTTGGTCGCACCGAGCTCGATCTTCTCGACCTTGACTTCGGTGTACGGCTGGCGATGCCCATAGCGGCGCCGGTAGTTGGCCTTGGACTTGTACTTGAAGACGAGGATCTTGTCGGCCTTGCCGTGCTCGAGGACCTTGGCGACGACATGCGCGCCCGGGATGACCGGGGTGCCGAAGATGGTCTCGCCGTCGTCCTTGGCGATCACGAGGACCTGGTCGAGGTCGATGGTCGAACCGACCTCACCCTCAGTCTTCTCGATCTTGATCTTGTCGCCCTCGGCGACTCGGTACTGTTTGCCGCCGGTCTTGACGATCGCGTACATGGAAAAACCCCCTGGGTTCCAGACTCGCCGAAGGCCGGGTACGGCGGCCGCGTGGCCCGCGCCGATTTTTGCACCCTCTTCGTGCGGTTGTCACCGGCTCAATCCGGGGCTAAACGTCTTGAAAGCCGGTTACGGACCTTAATTTTAGCATGAATTCAGGCGTGGCGTCAAACGACCGAAATCACTCAAGAAATAGGAAGCGACTAAGGTAGGCCCGGCTCACAGATTCAGACGTGTCAACCGGGGGACCGGCGGAGGATGGCGAAAATCATCGGATGGCCTGAAGGTTCGTCGGGCAGGAAATCGACTTTCAGCGTCAAAACTTTTCAACGATTGAGCATGAATTCACTCACATGAGGTGAGCCCGTGGTGCCACCCAGGGCGGTCCCGACCCTCCGGTCAGCCTCCGTCATCGCCGATGCCTGGGCGGGTCTGGCTCTGGGGCCGGGCTTGATCATCGCCCTTTGGCTGGTCTCCGGCTCTGTCCGCCTGGCCATCCTCTGGTTGCTCGGCTTGACCGTGGGCTTCGCCGTTCAGAGGTCCCGCCTCTGTTTCCTCGGGGCCGTCCAGGACGCGCTTCTCTTCGGGCTCAGGAACCTGGCCCTGGCGGTGATTATCCTGTTGTGGCTGACCGGCGCCGGTTTCGCCGTCGTCCAGATCCTCAATGGGGGGACGCCTCCGCCAGGGAATGTACACCCGGTCGGCCTGCGGACCGTCGTCGGCGGCGTGCTCTTCGGCCTTGGAATGGTCCTGTCGGGCGGGTGCGTCTTGACCACCCTGGTCCGCCTCGGCGAAGGTGGTCGCGCCGCCGTCTTCGTGCTCGCCGGTCTGGTGATCGGCGGTCCCGTCGGGAAGAACCTGGCGAGATTGTGGGTGGCCTGCAGCGGGCCGGGGCGGGCCGTACACCTGCCGGCAACCCTCGGCTGGCCGCTCGCTCTGGCCATCGAGTGGGCCGTTCTCGGGATCCTCTGGTGGTGCCTCAGAAAGGCCGGGCACTGCTCGAAGGAGGGGGACCATGTCGGAATACCGGATTGACGCTGTCGGTGACGTCTGCCCGGTTCCGCTTCTTAAGGTGCAGAGAGCGGCGCTGAAGCTGGCTCCCGGTGACCTTCTTGTGGTCGAGGTGGGCCAGCCGCGAACGGTTCGTAACGTTGTTGAATGGGCCGGCAAGAACGGATTCTCGGCCGAGATCAGGGAGAGTGCCCCCGGCGTGTGGCAGCTGGACCTGCGAGCAGCCGGCGGAGGGCGTTCTCTCGGCGGCATCAGGGCCACCGGATGAAGGGGATACCCTGCCTTCGTGAGTGGAGCTACACGGCGGGCATTCTGGTCTTGACCGCCGCCGAGGTAGTCTTCCTCTTGATCTTCGGGTCGGCCATCGGCCTGACCGCGGCTCTGGCGGGGATCAGTCCTTCCTGGACATTGAGGGTGGCCGCCGGGCTCTCCCCTTTGCCCCGGGCTTTGGCCGGTCAGGCCGGGCTCCTGTTGGACCTGAGCATCGTCGTCGGAGCCTTCATCGCCGCCAAGTGGGCCGGCGAGTTGGCCTTTCGACAGCCGGTGGGCCGGCCGGGCCTCCTGATCAAAGCCTTGCTGGGGGGGGCGCTGATGGGAATAGGGGCCCGACTGGCCCCCGGCTGCAACATCGGCGGGGTCGTCGGCGGCATCGCTTCGCACTCCCTGCAGGGCTGGGTGGAGGGGTTTTCCATGGTGGCCGGGATCTACCTCGGAACCAGGCTGTTCATTCGTCGCGGGAATCAGCAGTAGCCCGCTCGTCGAAAGAAGTTGATCAGTTGCTTGACCGGTTGGCGGTGCTCTCTTTCGGTTCGGTAGACCAGATGAATGTCGAGTTCGAGGTCAAGGCCCTCGATGGTGAGGGCCTTTAGCAGTCCCCGCCTGACCTCGCGCTGCACCGCCAGGACCGGAAGGATGGCCATTCCGAAGCCCGACTCGAGGGCCGACTTGATGGCATCGGTCGTCCCCATCTCGGCGATGACCCTGAGACGGCTGAAATCGACCCCGACCCGGCCCAGGCAGACCTCGACGGCCTCACGCAGACCGGAGCCCTGTTCGGGGGCAAGGATGTCCTGACCGGCCAAGTCCCCCGGGGTAATCGACTCCCTCCCCGACCAGGAACCCGGGCCGGTCACGGCCACCAGTCTCTCGGCCTGCATCGGCACGGAAGCCAGGCCTCCCAGGGTAATTGGCCCCTCGACCACGCCCAAGTCCAAGGTCCCTTCGATCACCTTCTGTTGCACCGCCAGGGCCGACTTGATCTCGAGCTTGAGAGTATAGGCCGGGTACTTCTGTTTGAAGGTCCAAAGAGTGCACGGCAAGGCGTAATTGCCCACGGTAGGGCTGGCTCCGATGACGACCTCGGTGTCCACCTCGAGCGCGTTCACCTCGCGCTCCATGGTCTGCACGAGGTCGCCTATTTTTTCGGCATAGCGGCAGACGATTTGCCCGGCCGGGGTCAGCTCGACACCGTGACTGAAGCGATCGAACAGTCTGACCCCCAACCGCCGCTCGATCGAGGCCACCAACGTACTGACGGCGGGCTGTGAAAGGTGCAGCAACCTGGCGGCTCTAGAGAAGCTCTTGACCTTCGCCACAGTGACGAAAGCCGACATCTGCTCGAATTGCACTCCCATCCCTCCGAAGCCATGCTCTTCGTCCCCGGTTGCCCCTCAACCTCCTTTTTCGGCCGAAGGACATAGGCGTTACTTATGACCCATGCGAAAGAGAAATGGCTGCTACAAAGGGGTCCGAATGGTCCTCGGCTAAGATTGTGACGGTCGTCACAAATGTACACTTAAAGGAGGAGAAACTTGAGAAAAGCCCTTCCCCGTCTGTCCCTCAATCGCATCCTGCTGGCCGTCTTGATCTTGCTTGGTCTGGCGACCGCGGCCAGCGGGACTGGTCTGGTCGGCCGTAATTACTCCTGTGTCGACTGCCACACAGACCGAGAACGCCTCATCAACGACCTGGCGATGAGACCGGTCCCGGCTCCCCCCAAGTCGGAGGAGCAGTCCGGGGAAGGCTGAGGTGGGTCATTGCCTCCGTTGGAGGCACAGGACAAGGTCCTCGTGGCCAAAGCCTTCGTTGAAAGCCGGCACGGTAAAGCGAAATGCACACAGTGCCATGGAGGAACCGAACCGGCCGGGTCCAGGGCCGAAGCGCACAGCAATCTGGCGAGCGAACCGTCCGCCGTGCCCAGGGACGGCGGCGAGGTGGCCAAGAACGTCTGCGCTTCCTGCCATCCCGGTATCGCCAAGGCCTTCGCAACCTCCCTCCACCGGACAACCGCGGCCGTGTCTGACGCCCGCGCCGCCGTGGTCTTGGCGAGGGCAAGGTCGGAGGACCTGGCGGCCCTCAAGCCCGCCCTGGACAACCACTGTTCGGCTTGTCACATCACCGGTTGCGGCGATTGCCACCTCAGCCGCCCCAATTGGAGCGGCGGAGGTCTCGTCGACGGGCACAACATCCGGAAGACACCGAACTCCATCACCAACTGCACAGCCTGCCATGGCAGCCGGATTGAGAAAGAGATGATGGCCGAGGCACCCGAGACCGTCGAGCCCCGCCCGAAGGCCGACGTGCACTGGTCACCCAAGGGCATGCAGTGCGTCGCCTGTCATAAGGAGGGACCCCTCCACGGTAGCGGCGAGAAGGCACCTGCCAACCGATACGCCGATGGATCCGCGCCCAGTTGCGAGAACTGCCACGACATCACGAAGGGCG
>DASXUT010000027.1 GCA_036504675.1 Bacillota bacterium
GGAAATGGTCGCCTCGATGAACAAGAACCCGATCATCTTCGCCATGGCCAACCCGACCCCGGAGATCTTCCCGGACGAGGCCAAGGCCGCCGGGGCGGCCGTGGTCGGCACGGGCCGGTCGGACTTCCCGAACCAGATCAATAACGTCCTCGCCTTCCCGGGCATCTTCCGCGGCGCCCTGGACGTGCGAGCCAAGGATATCAACGAGGCGATGAAGATCGCCGCGGCCCGGGCCATCGCCTCTTTGATCCCCGACAATGAGTTGGCCGCGGACTACGTCATCGCCAAGCCCTTTGATCGTCGGGTGGCCCCGGCCGTCGCCGCCGCCGTGGCCAAGGCGGCCATGGACACTGGCGTCGCCCGGTTGCGGCGCGACCCGGCGGACATCGCGGAGAAGTGCCGGCTATTGGTGGAGAAGATCAACGGTCGCTGACCTGTATGCGCCGGACGCTGAGCCGGGCGGCCGGTTGGGCGGGGAGCGGGAATAGGTAGATTGGCTCGCCCCGGCCGCGATTTCGCTGGCCGGGGCGGCTGGTTGTCGGAAATCCTGGTCCCGTCGCCCGAGGGCCGGGCGGGTCTCGTCGCGGACGGGCCGCCGCAAGACCACACCCGCATCGGAATAGGGACCCGCCGCGACGGCCCTGTCTCGCTCGCGTTCGAAGGAAACTCGAACAGTAGGTGATGCTGCGTTGAAGTTGTACGAGTACCTGGCGAAGCAGGTCTTGGCCAAGAACGGGGTCCCGGTTCCGCCGGGGCGGGTGGCGATGAGCCCCGACGAGGTGGCCGCGGTGGCCCTCGAGATCGGCGCTCCCGTGGCCATCAAGGCGCAGATCCTGGCCGGCGGCCGGGGCAAGGCCGGCGGGATCAAGTTCGCCGACTCGCCGGAGCAGGCCCGGGAGGTCGCCCGGGGGATGTTCGGGGCCGACCTCAAGGGCTTCAAGATCGACCGGCTCCTGGTGGAGAAGAAGCTGAAGATCGAGAACGAGCTGTACGTCGGCGTGGCCGTCGACGGGGCGGCCAGGCGGCCCCTGCTGATCGCCTCCGCCCAGGGCGGGATGAGCATTGAGGAGGTGCCCGAAAAGGCCATCATCAAGCGGCCGATCGACATCACCTGGGGGCTATACTCATACACCGCCCGTGAGGTCGTCCGCCGCCTGGGGCTGACCGGAATCCCGGCCAAGAAGGTCGCCGACGTCATGGTCAGGCTCTACCGGATCTTCCGGGCCTACGATGCCGAGCTGGTCGAGATCAACCCCTTGATTATCTCGACCGGGGCCGGGCCGGGGCAGGAAGAGGTCATCGCCGCCGACGGTCGGTTGAACGTCGACGAGTACGCCCTGTACCGGCACAAGGACCTGCCCGCCGTGGAGGAGGGCACGGCCCTGGAGCGGAGAGTCAAGGACATCGGGTTATCCTACGTCGAGCTCGACGGGGACATCGCCGTCATGGCCAACGGGGCCGGGATGGCCATGGCCACCCTGGACATCCTGACTCGCTATGGCGGCCGTCCGGCCAACTTCCTCGACGCCGGCGGCGGGGCGTCTTCCGAGCCGATGGCCCAGGCCATGGACGTCCTCCTGTCGCAGAAGCCCAGGGCCATTCTGGTCAATATCTTCGGCGGGATCACCCGCTGCGACGAGGTGGCCAAGGCCATCCTCTGGGTCAAGCAGAACCGCGGGATCCCGGTGCCGCTCGTCGTCCGTCTGGTCGGCACCAACGAGGCGGAGGGGGTCCGGCTGCTCCAAGAGGCCGGCATCGTGGCCTACAAGTCACTTGATGAAGCGGCCGCCAAGGTCGTGGCCGCGACCAAGGAGGCGCGCTAGATGGCCATCTACATTGACGAGAAAACTAAGGTCCTGGTCCAGGCGATCACCGGCGGCCAGGGCGCCTTCCACACCAAGCAGATGCTGACCTATGGGACCCGCGTCGTCGCCGGCACGTCGCCGGGGAAGGGCGGGCAGGAGGTCGAGGGAGTCCCGGTCTACGAGACCGTCGAGGAGGCCGTGGAATCCCGCGGGGCCAACGCCTCGATCATCTTCGTCCCGGCGGCCTTTGCCAAGGACGCCATCTTCGAGGCCATCGACGGCGGCATCAAGGTCGTCGTGGCCATCAGCGAGGGTATCCCGGTCCACGACGCCATGGAGGTCATGGCCTTCGCCCGCGCCCACGAGGCGGTGGTCATCGGCCCGAACACCTTCGGCATCATCTCCCCGGGAAAGTGCAAGATCGGGATCATGCCGAATCAGATCTATGCCCCGGGCCGGGTCGGATTGGTCGCCCGCAGCGGGACCCTGAGCTATGAGATTGCCGCGGCGATGACCCAGGCCGGCTATGGCCAGTCGACAGTCGTCGGGATGGGTGGCGACCGGGTCGTCGGCCTCAACTTCGTCAACGTCCTCAAGCGGTTCGAGGCCGACCCGGACACCGAAGCCGTGGTCATGATCGGCGAGATCGGCGGCCGGGCCGAGGAAGAGGCGGCCGAGTACGTCAAGGGCATGTCCAAGCCGGTCGTGGCCTACCTGGCCGGCAAGGCGGCCCCTCCGGGCAAGCGGATGGGGCATGCCGGGGCGATCATCGAGCGCGGTCGGGGGACCTTCGAGTCAAAGGTCAAGGCCCTCGAGGCCGGCGGGGCGGCCGTGGCCGAGCTCCCATGGCAGGTACCGGAGCTGCTGAAGGAGAAGCTGGGGAAGTAGGGCCGGCGCGGGTTCGCGGCTCCCGAATGCCCAGCATAGCATCGAGACAAGCGAACCGGATCACTGACCCGGTTCGTTTCCTTTCTAAACCGGTCGCGCGCTCCCTTGATTTCCCTGGCCGTCCAAAACCTCGGCAAAAAGCCCGCCGCTGCGGGGCGGGCCACGCTTGGCGCGATTGGAGGCCTCATTTCGCGGCGGTCACGATCTCGCAGAGCAGGAATCCTTGGCAACAGCGAGAATGTTCCCGTATCGGTCCAGCGGTCAGACCGGTGGTCGGCCAGCGGCCGGGCCAGCGGGGAAGCGGCGCCTCTCAGCCATCCCCGGTTGCCGGCGGCGACCGACCACTCGAAAGGCAGCACAGCAGGCGCCAGTGAGTTGCAGCTCTGTTTGGGCTTCTCTGACCACACGTGGACCGCTTTTTCGTTTCCCGATTATCCGGCCCTTGGCTCCAATCTCGCACGCGGAGGGAGTACCATGACTGCTGACGTCAAGAAGACGGCGCCCGCCGACGCCAAGAGGAAGATGACCGTCCCCGAGATCATGGCCGCCAAGGCCCAGGGTCGCAAGCTGACCATGGTGACGACCTACGACTTCGCCTTCGCCAACGTGGTCGATCGGGTGGACATCGACATCATTCTGGTTGGAGACTCCGGGGCCATGGTCAACCTGGGGTACCCGAACACCCTGCCGGTCTCCATGGACGAGATGCTGGTCATGGCCAAGGCGGTGGCCAGGGGAGCCAGGAACACCTTCATCATCGGCGACATGCCCTTCCTGTCCTATCAAGTCAGCCAGGAGAAGGCGATGGAGAACGCCGGCCGCTTCCTGAAAGAGGCCGGGATGGATGCGATCAAGCTCGAAGGCGGGCGCCGGGTCGCCCTGACGGTCAAGGCCATGGTCGAGGCGGGCATCCCGGTGATGGGCCACATCGGCCTTACCCCGCAGAGCTTCTCGCAGCTGGGCGGGTTCAAGGTCCAGGCCAAGAGCGGCGCCGCGGTCAAGGAACTGATCGATGACGCCCTGGCCCTCCAGAAGGCCGGGGTCTTCGCGATCCTCCTGGAGGCCGTCCCGGCCGAGGTCGGCAAGATCGTCACCGACGTGCTCGACGTGCCCACCGTGGGCATCGGGGCCGGACCGGGGACGAACGGCCAGGTGCTGATCCTCCACGACCTGCTCGGGCTGTTCGGCGGGTTCCTCCCCAAGTTCGTCAAGCAGTACGCCAATCTGGCCGCCGATGCCGGGGACGCGCTGGCCAGGTACTGCAGTGAGGTCAGGGGTGGCCAGTTCCCGCAACCCGAGCAGACCTACGGGATCAAGCCGGAGCAGGTCGAGGAGATCCTTCGCGAGCTCCGCCGGGACGGCTATATCAAGTAGTTCCGCCGCTGAAAGGTGGCCGAATCCATGTTCGAAGACAAGCTTTCCGCCGGGGCCAAGGCCTTCGGCAGCTCCGCTCTGGCCGGCATCTTCGCCCTCCTCGAGGAGCCGGACCTGATCTCTTTTGGCGGAGGCTTTCCCGACCCGAGCTGGTTCATCCCCGAGATCGCTGAGATCACCAGCCAGGTCCTGGCCACCGACGCCGGGAAGGCCCTGCAATACTGCACGGTGCCGGGGATCAGGCCCCTCCGCGAGTTCCTCGCCGAGCGCTCCGTCAAGATGGGGATCAAGGGCCTCGAGGCTCCCAACGTCCTCATCACCGCCGGCTCCCTGCAGGGGTTGGACCTGGTCTGCCGGGTCTTCCTAAACCCCGGGGACGTCGTCATCACCGAGGGCCCGACCTACGTCGGAGCGATCGAGTGCTTCCACTGCCATCAGGCCCGGGTCGAGACGGTCCCCCTGGATGACGACGGGGTCGACCTGCAGGCCCTCGACGACCTGCTCCGCCGGCTCGAACGCGAAGGCAAGCCGGCCAAGCTCTTCTACACCGTCCCCAGCTTTCAGAACCCGAGCGGAGCGACGATGTCCGACGAGCGCCGCCGGAAGCTGGTCGAGACGGCCTCCCGGCACGGCCTGCCCGTCGTCGAGGACAACGCCTACTCCGAACTCTGCTACGAGGGCGCGCCGCCCCCGGCGATCAAGGCCTTCGACCAGGAGGGGCTGGTGATCAGCCTCGGCACCTTCTCGAAGATCTTCGCCCCCGGCGTCCGGCTGGGCTGGATCATCGCCTCCCCCGACCTGATCGAGCGGTTCATCCTCTTCAAGCAGATCGCCGACCAGTGCTCGGGGTCCCTCGGCCAGGTCATGGCCCTCGAGTGCGGCCGGCGGGGGTTGATCGAGACCCAGATCGCTCGGAGCGTCGAGGCCCTGAAGGTGAAGGCCGCGGCGACCCTCAAGGCGATCGAGGACTACTTTCCACCCGGGAGCGAGCACACCGTACCCGTCGGCGGCTTCTACACCTGGGTGACCGTGGACGAACGGCTCGACCTGCACACCCTGATGCCCAGGATCGTCAAGGAGGTCAGGGTCGGCTACGTCACCGGGACCGTCTTCTATCCCGACGGGCGCGGCCGCCGGCAGGCCCGCCTGTCCTACAGTCTGCCGCCGGTGGAGTTGATTCCGGTCGGTCTCAAGCGGCTCGGGGAATTCCTCAGCGAGGAGTTGGCCCGGGCCTGAGGCCCCCCGGTTTGGCCAAGCGACCGGCCCACCCATCCCAGGAGGTGCTTACCCATGCTGAGAGGCGAGAAGACCATCGTCCGAGCGATCCTCAGAGCCGACCTCCCGGCCGTCCTGGCCGGCTTCAACGAGGAGGAGGTCATGCACCGGTTCGGCCCCCATTTCCCTTACGGCGAGGCCTATTGGGAGAGCTTCCTCGAGAACATCGCCCGCAGCGAGCGGGACAAGGCTTTCGTCGTCTGCGACAAGGTCCACCGCAAGGTCATCGGCCTGATCCAACTGCACAGCATCCACGCCCGCAACCGGACGGCCGACGTCTTCATCAACATGTTCGCCCCCGAGTTCACCGGCGACGAGTATGAGGCCGACGCCCTCCGGGTCATCCTCCGGTACCTCTTCGAGCAGCTCAACTTCCACCGTATCTCGACTTGGCTGCACGAGGACAACGAGCGGGCCATCCGCATCGGCGAGAGCGTCGGCTTCGTCCGCGAGGCCCTTCTCCTCGAGGAGAACTTCCGGGACGGGCACTTCACCAACGCCTACATCATGCGCTGCCTGATCAGTGAGTTCCGGGCCAAGGAAGCCTCCCGCGCCAGCTGATTTCCCTGCCCAGGAGGCTCTTGAAAGAACGAAGTGAATTAGTGGGGTCACCCGAACTCGCCCCTCCACGGCGGTCGGTCGACCCGGGCGAAGAGGAGAGATCAATTGGAGATCGCCGATCGGAGAGACCGGGAGAAACGCCGGTATGAGGACATCATCAACCGGATCCGGACCCTGATGATCGAGGGTCGGCTGAGCCCGGGAGACAAACTCCTTCCCGAACGCCAATTGGCCGAGATGCTCGGAGTCAGCCGGGGGTCGGTCCGGGAGGCCCTGACCGTCCTGCAGACGATGGGGGTCATCGAGGTCAGCCCGGGGGGCGGCGCCTATGTCCGTCAGGTCAGGTTCAGCGACCTGATCCAGTCCTTCGCCTTCGTCGCCTTCAAGGAATACCAGGCCGTCGTCGACCTTCTGGAGGTGCGCAAGGTCCTCGAGGTCGAGGCGGTCGCCCTGGCCACTTCCCGGGCCCAACCCTCGGACCTGACCCGGATCCTCGAGGACGTCGTCCGCTTCAACCGGGATGTCGAGGCCGGGCTCATGCCGGATGAGTCGGACAGCGACTTCCACGCCCACATCGCCGAGGCCACCGAGAACAAGGTCCTGGCCAGCCTGATGTCCATGCTCAGCGGGCTCTACCGGGAGACCTACGGTCCGACCAGGATGCGCTTGGTGGCCGCCGCCGGGCGGGCGTACGCCCAGGACCACCGGCTCATCTACGAGGCGATGAAGAGGTCGGACGTGGATCAGGCCTGCCTGGCGATGGCCGCCCACCTCGATCGGATCATCAGCGGCTTCCGGGAGCTGGAGAAGGAATCCCAGCAGCCGACCATTCAAGCCATCGACTGAACCGCGGTCCGGGAGACCGCGGACAGCCGGTGCGCAACCACCGCAATCGCACGAAGGAGGCCCGGCCGTGGACCCAGGCAATCCCCCCCTGAGCGGCCTGAAAGTGATCGACGCCGCCACGATGATGGCGGCTCCCTGGGCGGCAACCTACCTGGGGGACTACGGGGCCGAGGTGATCAAGGTCGAGCACCCCAAGACCGGCGACCAGTCCCGCAAGTTCGGCACGGTCAAGGACGACATCGGCCTGTTCTGGAAGAGCCTGTCCCGCAACAAGAAATGCGTCACCCTGAACTTCAGCCGACCCGAGGGCCAAGAGGTCTTCCTCAAGCTGGCTAAGGATGCCGACGTCTTCATCGAGAACTTCCGTCCCGGGACCCTCGAGAAATGGGGGCTCGGGTGGGACGTCCTCCACGCCAATAACCCGCGCCTGATCGTCCTCCGCTGCACCGGCTTCGGCCAGACGGGCCCCTACGCCCAGCGGGCCGGTTTCGGCACGGTGGCCGAATCGATGAGTGGGTTCGCGGCCATGAACGGCTACCCAGACAGCGGGCCGACCCTCCCGCCGATCGCCCTCGCCGACGGGGTGACCAGCATCTTCGCGGCCCTGGCGATCATGATCGCCGTCTACGAGCGGGATGTCCGCGGCAGCGGGTTGGGTCAGGTCATCGACATCTGCCTTTACGAGCCCCTGATGCGGCTGGTCGAAGCCTCGATCATCGACTATGACCTGTTGAAGATCCTCCCGACGCGGATGGGCAACCGGATCAACACGGCCGCCCCGCGCACCGTCTACAAGACCGGCGACGGCAAGTGGGTCGGCCTCTCGGCCAGCGCGCAACCCATCGCCGAGAAGGTCTTCCAGGCCATCGGCCGCCCCGAGCTGATCACCGACCCGCGCTTCAAGGACAACCCGAGCCGGGTCCAGAACGTCGACGAGCTTGACGCGATCATCGGCGGATGGATGCTCGAGCACACCCAGGCCGAGGTGATGGACATTCTCCTCGGGGCTGGGGCCGTGGTCGGGCCGATCTACAATATGGATCAGATCTTCACTGATCCGCAGGTCGTCCACCGTGAATCGCTGGTCTCCGTCAAGGATAAGGATTTCGGGCAGGTCACCATGCCCAACGTGGTCGCCAAGTTCTCGCGGACGCCCGGCTCGATCCGCTTCACCGGACCGGCCAAAGGGGAGCACAACGAGGAGGTCTTCGGCGCCCTGGGGTTGTCCGCGGATGACCTCAAGCGGCTGAAGGACAAAGAGGTGATCTGAACCGCGGTCACCTTCGTCGCGGCCCTGAACCATCAACCTGCGTTGCTCGAGGGGGCTGAGGTATGAAGATCGGACTCAAAGAGGAACGGTGCTCCGGCTGCCAGGTGTGCCAGATGGCCTGCTCGGTCAGCTTGTTCAAGGAGCTCAACCCGAAGAAGTCGGCCCTGGCTGTGGAGGGCGAGTTCCCGACGCCAGGGCGGTATCGGATCAGGGTCTGCGACCAATGCGGCAAGTGCGCCGAGGCCTGTCCGGTGGAGGCCATCGCCGAGGGTGACGACGGCGTCTTCCGGATCGATCGCGACCTGTGCACGGGTTGCCTGGCCTGCGTGGAAGCCTGCCCGTTCAAAGTGATGCGGACAATCACCGGCGATGACATCCCCTTCAAGTGCACCCTCTGCGGCGAGTGCATCCGGCTCTGCCCGCGGAGCGCGGTCTACGACCTCGACGGGGACATCGCCGAGAAGCGGTGGTACTGACAATGCTGTACGGATACGCTGGTCAGATCCTTCGAGTCGACCTGTCCACCGGGACGATCACCAAGGAGCCCCTGACCGAGGCTTTCGCCAAGGCCTGGATCGGCGGGCGCGGCTTCGTCTCCCGGGTCGTCTGGAAGGAAGTCCCCCCGGGCGCCGACCCCCTCGGCCCTGACAACGTCCTGGTCATCGCCACCGGGCCCCTCAACGGGACCCTGGCCCTGGGCTCGGGCCGCGCCCATTTCGGCGCCAAGTCACCGGCCACCGGCGGCTACGGCGACTCCAACATGGGCGGCCACTTCGCCCCTGAGCTCAAGCAGGCCGGGTACGACCTGGTGATCATCCGCGGCCAGGCCGAGAAGCCGACCTACCTGTTCATCGACGACGACAAGGTCGAACTGAGAGACGCCGGTCATCTGTGGGGACTCGGCACCTTCAAGGCCGAGGAGACCCTGAAGAGGGAACTCGGCCAGGACTTCCAGATCGCCCTGATCGGGCCGGCCGGCGAGAAGCTGGTCAAGTTTGCCTGCATCGGCCACGACTACGGGCGGCAGGCCGGTCGCACGGGCCTCGGAGCGGTGGCCGGCAGCAAGCGCCTGAAGGCCGTCGCCGTGCGGGGCCACGGGTCCGTCCGGGTGGCCGACATCGACCAGGCCTACGCCCAGAGCAAGGAGATGTATCAAGCCTGCTTCGACAACCCGGGCCTGGCCCAGTGGACGCCGGAAGGGACGTCGGGCGTGGTCAATTGGGTCAACCAGATCGGCGCTTTCCCGACCCGCAACTTCTCCAGCTCGTGGTTCGAAGGGCACCAGGGGATCAACGGGGCGGCCCTCCTGGCCAAGCTCAACCCGATCAGCAAGGGGTGTCATGGTTGCCCGACCCCCTGCGGCAAGTACTCGATGGCCAAGTCGCAGTTCGGAACGGTCCCCGTCGAGGGACCCGAGTATGAGACCGCGGCCCTGGTCGGCGGGAGCTGCGGGCTGGGGGAGGTGGCCGACGTGGCCTATATCAACCACCTCCTCGACGACCTCGGCTTGGACACCATCTCCGGCGGCGCGGTCATCGGCTTCACCATGGAGTGCTTCGAGAAGGGCCTCCTGACCAAGGAGCAGATCGGCCGCGAGGCCCGGTTCGGGGACGCCGGGGCCGCCGTCTACCTGGCCCAGAAGATCGGCGCCCGGGAAGGCCTGGGCGATCTCCTGGCCGAGGGGACCAGGCGGGCGGCCGAGGCCATCGGGCCGGCGGCGATGAGGATCGCCCCGCAGGTCAAGGGGCTCGAGATCTCCGGCTACGAATCGCGCTACGCCCCGGCCAACATGCTGGCCTATATGACCTGCGACATCGGGGCGCACCACAGCCGGGCCTGGGCGATCACCCATGACGTCCAGGTCGGCCAGGACGAGTTTAAGGGCAAGGCCCAGAAGGTCGTCGAGCTGCAGCACCTGCGACCGATCTTCGACCACCTGGGGGTCTGCCGGCTGCAGTGGGTCGAGATCGGCTTCGACTACCACCACTACCCGCGGCTCCTCAAGGCGGTCACCGGTTGGGACCTTACCTGGGACGACCTGATGAGAGTGTCGGAGAAGGTCTGGAACCAGAACCGCTGCTTCTTCCAACGCGAGGTGCCGGGGTTCGGCCGCGGCTGGGACTACCCGCCGGCCCGTCAGGCCGAGGAGGCCATCCCGACCGGGCCGGCCAAGGGCAAGTTCATCCCCCGGGAGCGCCTGGACGATCTCCTCGACGACTACTACCGCCTGCGGGGATGGACCGCGGACGGCCTACCGACCCGGGCCAAGCTGGAGGAACTGGGTCTGGCCGATGTGGCCGAGGTACAGCACCAACAGATCAAGGGAAGGGGGACTGTCCATGAAGACTGGTGAGCCATTGCAGGTCGGCCCGCTTTCAGCCCTCCCGGGAACGAAGGTCCGGGGCTTCCTACCCGTCAACGGCCCCGGTTACCAGATCAACATGCCCCTCACGGTGATCCGGAGCAAGAACGACGGACCCGTGGTCGGGGTGACCGCAGGCGTCCATGGCGCCGAGTACCCGGGGATCATCGCCGCCGTTCAACTGGCTCACGATCTCAAGCCTGACGATTTAAGCCGCGGAGCCGTGGTCATCGTCTCCATCGTCAACGTGCCGGCCTTCTTCGGTCGAGCGACCTACATCAACCCGCTCGACGGCCTCAACCTGAATCGCACCTATCCCGGCAAACCCACCGGGACCATCAGCGAACAGATGGTCCACGAACACCACAAAAACGTCATTCTCTCTTGCGACTACTTCATCGATCTGCACGGGGGAGACATGGTCGAGGCCATCCTGCCCTTCGTCCTCTACTTCAAGTCGGGGAACGTCGAGCAGGATACCGTCGCTCGGAAGATGGCCAATGTCTACGGTATCCCGCGGGTTCTCGAGGGCACCGTTCCGGGGTCCGGGTACGCCGCGGCGGCGTTGGCCGGCAAGCCGGCGATCATCGCCGAAGCCGGCGGCCAGGGGCTCCTTGACCCTCAAGACCTGGCCTTCCACGTCAATGGGGTGAAGAACATCCTGTCCCTGCTGGGTGTGATGCCGCTCAAGGCCGGCGAGGTCAAGCTGTTGCCGAACCTCAAGATGGTCTGGCACAGCTCGAGCCGGCGCGGGATCTTCCTCCCGAGGATCAAGTGCGGCGACCCGGTGGTGAAGGGCCAGAGTATCGGTAAGCTGGTCGATGTCTTTGGGGATGACCTGGAGGACGTGGTCTCACAGGCCTCGGGGGAGGTTCTGTTCGTGGTCACCTGTCCTCCTGTCAATCAGGGCGATGCCCTGTTCGCGGTGCTCACCGAGGGTGAAAGCAGCTAGAAGGTAGCTACGAACAAAGGGAGGTAGGGAGAAGTGCGGACCTGGAAGCGGCTCTTGATCCT
>DASXUT010000028.1 GCA_036504675.1 Bacillota bacterium
CCTTTCCCGGCCCCTATCCCGGCCCCTTTCCCGGTGTCCCCGCCTTTCCCAGCGTCCCCCCCGGCCTTTGTAAGCGTCTGCTAGTGGGCCGTAAGCTGGTCGATGTAGAACGATAACCACGACGAAAACCCCCCCGCAGCCTCTTGGCGACGAGGGGGTCTTGGCTCTTGCGGGGCAGGCGGTGAGGGCCAAGACGCTCGGCTCTAAGCGCTGGACGCCCGGCGCTGGGCACCCGGCGCTCGGCGCCGGGGTCAGGCGCTGGGCTGGCGGCCGAGGCCGCTTCGGCCGCGGCCCTGACCGCCCATTCCCGGCGACGGCGGCCGAACCGCCTCGGCCGGCTCATCCTTTGGCCCGACCAGGTAGTAGACCGTCCTCAAGAGGTCCGTGGTCTCGGCCCGGTTGGTCGCGTCCAGCAAGATGGCCGTTCGCCCGCGGCACAGCCGGAGGCCGGCCTCGATGGCCGCGGCCCGTCCGGCCCCGTGACCGGCGCGCGCAAAGCGGACGTTGCCGTAACGGCGGGCCAGCCGCTCGATGATCTGGGCGGTCTGGTCCACGGAATGCTCGTCGACCACGACGACGTCGTAGTTGGTCAGACCGGCCCGGTTGAGGTAAGGCAGACCGGCCAGGTTGCGGACCAGTCCCTCGACGTAGGTCTCCCCTTCCTTGACCAGGACCAGTAAGCTCAGAAAGGGCCGGAACGAGCGCCGCCGGCCGGGCGTTCCCCGGACCCTGGACACGGCCAGGATGGCGCTGATCAGTCCGTACAGGGCAAAGAGATAGAGCACTGTGTGGGGAGAGTCGATCAAGACCCGCGCCTCCCGGAAACCAGAGGATGCGGGATATCATATGCCGCGTCTCAGGCCCCGGCGCCGCGGACTCCGGCCGCCTTACGCAGGGCGGCCGCCCGGTCGGCCCTTTCCCACGGCAGGTCGAGGTCCGACCGTCCGAAGTGGCCGTAGGACGCCGTCTGCTGATAGATTGGCCGCCGGAGGTCCAGCATCTTGATGATGCCCCCCGGCCGCAGGTCAAAGTGGTCGCGGACGAGGTCCGAGAGGACGGCGTCCCCGACCTTGCCGGTACCGAAGGTGTCGATGGTCACGGCCAGCGGGTATTCGACCCCGATGGCGTAGGCCAGCTGGACCTCGCAGTGCTCGGCCAGCCCGGCGGCGACGACATTCTTGGCTACGTAGCGGGCGGCGTACGAGCCGGAGCGGTCGACTTTCGTCGGGTCTTTGCCCGAGAAGGCCCCGCCGCCGTGTCGGGCGTAACCCCCGTAGGTATCGACGATGATCTTTCGACCGGTCAGGCCGGTGTCGCCGGCGGGGCCGCCGATGACGAAGCGGCCGGTCGGGTTGACCAGGAAACGGGTCCTGTCATCGATGAGCGACGCCGGGACGACCTCGCGGATGACCTTGTCGATCACGTCGGCCCGGATGGTGTCCCAGTCCACCTCGGGCTTATGCTGGCAGGCGCAGACGACGGTGTCCACCCGCACCGGCTTGCCGTCGCGGTACTCCACGGTCACCTGGGTCTTGCCGTCCGGGCGGAGGTAGGGAATGATTCGCTGCTTGCGGGTCTCGGCCAGGCGGCGGGCCAGTTTGTGGGCCAGCATGATCGGCATCGGCATCAGTTCGGGGGTCTCGTTGCAGGCGTAGCCGAACATCATGCCCTGGTCCCCAGCTCCGAGGTGCTCGTCCAAGTCCCCCTCACCGGCCCCGGACTTGGCTTCGAGGGAGCGATTGACGCCGAGGGCGATGTCCGGGGATTGCTCATTGATGGAGAGGAGGACGGCACACGTGTCGCCATCGAAGCCGTACTTGGCCCGGGTGTAGCCGATGTCGCGGACGGTCTCTCTGACCACCGACCGCATGTCGACATAGGTGTCGGTGGTGATCTCGCCGGAGACCAGGACCAGTCCGGTCGTCACCAGGGTCTCGCAGGCCACCCGCGCTCTCGGATCCTTATGCAAGAGGGCGTCGAGGATGGCGTCGGAGATCTGGTCGGCCATCTTGTCGGGATGGCCCTCCGTCACTGATTCCGAAGTGAAGAAGAACTGGTCGTTTCGAGTCTGGCGGACGCCCAACATGATTCATTCCTCCCTGACCGTGATGAACCTCCCTGACCGGCCCGCGGCCGGCCAAGGCCGGCGGGTCATTGGCTTCGTATGTGGCCTGGGCCTAAGGGGACAGACCGTAGCGACGGCGGATCTCTTCCGAGACCCCCAGGACGAGCCGGAAGGCCCGTTCGGCCGTCTCGACCGGGCGGCCTCCGAGGCCGCAGGACGGGGTGATAAGGCTTTGCCGGACCAGTCGCTCACGGTCGAGGCCCTTGTCCTCGAACCAGGTGAGGGCTTGCTCCAACCGGTCGACGAGGGTCGAGGCCGTCTCTTTGACCGCATCGTTCGTATCCGTGGGAACGATCCCCCAGGCCAGCAGGCCGCCGCGAGCGATGAACCCGGAGACGGCCTCGGGGTAGAGGGACAGGTTCTTGGCGTAGTAATAGGCATCAAAGGACAGGATGTCCAGTCCGGCGTCGATGAGCACGGACCAATCGGTATTCCCGCAACAGTGGACCCCGGTGAGTCCCTCGAGGCCGGCGGTGACTTCTTTGATTGCCGCGATGACCTGGTCGCGGCTCAAGTTGTAGTATGCCGAGCCGAAGGCGGCCATCGACGGCTCGTCCAGGAAGAGGATGGTCGCCGGGTTGAGCCGCCGGAGGGCGCGCTCCTGCCACTTGGCCTGCAGGGCCAATCCCTTGACGACGCCGTCGAAGGCCGTCTCGTCATAAATCAAGAGGCGCTTGTCACGCCCCTGGACGGTCAGGCCGTAGCTGACCGGACCGGTGATCTGCCCCTTCACGGCCAGGGCCCGCCCGACGGCGGCCGCGTGGCCCTCGGTCAAGGCGTAGAAGCCGGCGGCGTGGTCGCAGCGCAACGGCCAGTCGTAGTCGTCTTCGAGACAGCGTTGATAGAGAGCGGCCAGGGCCTGATCATAGTCGGGCGCGGCCTCGCCGCCGCCTCCGGCGACGTTGCCGCCGACTCCGCCACCGCCGGCGCCCCGGTCGAGGATGAGGTCGGGCCCCTCTTCGGCGAGGCCCGGGAGGCCCGGCCCGAACTGGACGTACATGTTCTCGCTCGGTCCGCGCTTTGGAAGCTGTGGCCAGAAGGGCAGCTCCGGCAGGCGGTCGAGGATAAAGCGGCAGGCCTCCTCCGGGTCGCGAAAGGGCAGGCTGCCGATACCGGTGGGACGAGCCATGGCTTCGAAGGTCATCGGGCAAAGCCTCCCGGGGCGACGGGCCTCTCTTGACTGTGACTCTTGCGGGCCAACTTGCCCGGACAAACAAAAAACCTCTTCCAGTCGCGAAGAGGATAGGGGTCTTGAAACCTCTCATCACTCAGAACTGGGTTTGCGACCCTTCGTAGGGTCGCCGACCACTTCTGCCGGTCTTGGCACCGATGCGCGCCTATAGCTACGCCGGTTGTCGAGGAGTCATCAGGCCGGTCCCTCATCCTTCTCTTCATAAGAGTGGCTGGATATTCAGTTGTAGGACAGCGCTATCGTAACACAAGGGGGCAGGGGTGTCAATGAAGGGGGCCTGGCTTGTTGGACCCTCTTCCTGGCTGATCCTCCGATCACATCAAGGCCGGTATGGGAGAGGGAGCACCGATAGACCGAGGAAACGGGAAGGCGCTGGCCGGCCAGTCAACTGATGGCGAACATCAGCTCCGCCTCGGCCACGAGCTTCTCGCCGACGTAGGCTTTGGCCACGCTTTTGCCGATCCGACCGCGCCTGCCCCGCGGTTCGATCTCGATCCGGAGCTGGTCGCCGGGGACGACCATCTGGCGGAAGCGGGCCTTCTCGATGCCGGCGAAGAGGGCCAGCTTGCCCTGGAACTCCGGCCTCCGCAAGAGGGCGACCGCGCCCACCTGGGCCATGGCCTCAATGATGAGGACCCCGGGCATGATCGGCCGCCCGGGGAAATGACCTTGGAAGTATGGTTCGTTGGCCGAGACGTTCTTCAGTCCGACCACCTTGCCGGTGGCCTCATCGATGTCGATGATCCGGTCGACCAGCAACATGGGAAAACGGTGAGGCAGATACCGCTGAATCTCGTCGTTCTCGATAATCATTGATTTCCCACCCCTAGCGGTCCCGCGCCCCCGGATTCCCCTGGCGGCGTCTGAACCCCTTTACTAGCGGCCACCAGCCCGCGGCCTTCGCCCTCCCGAGACCGTGACCACCGAGTCGTGAAGGAGGTCGAAGTTGTCGAGGGCCAGCCCTGTGCCCAGGGCCACGCAGGACATGGGGTCGTCGGCCACGTGCACCGGGACGCCGGTCTCCCGGCTGATTAGGATGTCCAGGCCGTGGAGGAGTGAGCCGCCGCCGGTCATGACCACGCCCTTCTCGACGATGTCGCCGGCCAGCTCGGGCGGGCACTTGTCGAGCATGGCCTTGATGGCGTCGATGACCGCCATGATCGGCTCGTACATGGCCTCGTAGGTCTCGGAAGCGCTGACGGTGATGGTCTTCGGCAGGCCGGCGACCAGGTCGCGGCCGCGGATCTCGAAGGTCCCCTTCTGCTCCTGGGGGAAGGCCGTCCCGATGGCCATCTTAAGCTCCTCGGCCGTGCGCTCCCCGATCAGCAGGTTGTAGGCTCGTTTGACGTAGCGGACGATGGCCTCGTCGAACTTGTCCCCGCCGACCCGGACCGAGTCGGAGAGGACGATGCCGCTCAGGGAGAGGATGGCGATGTCGGTGGTCCCGCCGCCGATGTCGACGACCATGTTTCCGGACGGTAGGGTGATGTCGAGCCCGGCCCCGAGGGCCGCCGCCAAAGGTTCCTCGATGGTGTAGGCCTTCGATGCGCCGGCCTGCATGGTCGCTTCGAGAACGGCCCGGCGTTCGACGGTGGTCACGCCCGACGGGATGCAGACCATGATCCTCGGCCGGAAGAGGACCCGTTGCCCGCAGGTCCGGGTGATGAAGTAGCGAAGCATGGCCTCGGTGATGTCATAGTCGGCAATCACCCCGTCCCGCAGGGGGCGGATGGCCATGATGTTGCCCGGGGTTCGGCCCAGCATCCGACGGGCTTCTTCCCCGATGGCCATGATCTTGCGGGTCTCCGTCTCGATGGCCACCACCGACGGCTCACGGAGGACGATCCCCTTGCCCTTGACATACACGAGCGAGGTGGCCGTTCCGAGGTCGATGCCGATATCCATCCCGAAGTTGAACATCCTGACCCCCTGTTTCGCCGGCCCGGGAAACGAAAAAAGGGCCGCCGTACTGGCCCTGTAGTTCGCTATTTTTTGCCAAATTTCCTCTCAAAGGGCCATATTTTCTTGGCTCAAATACTTCTTTCGGGTGGCCTCGCCGCCCCTGAGGTGCCTTTCAGACTTATTCCGGTCAAGCACCGTCTTGACCCTGGCCGCCAGTTCCGGGTTGATCCGGCACAACCGCTCGGTCATGTCCTTATGAACGGTGCTCTTGGACACGCCGAAGACCTTGGCGGTCTCCCGCACCGTATCATTGCTCCGGACGATGTAGTTGGCCACCTCAAGGACCCGTTTCCAGATATAGTCCTTCACCGGCGCGGCCCCCCTCTTTTCTTTTTTCGCCCCGCTTGCGGCCTGCTCGCTAATCTGTATGAACAGGCGGCCAAAAAGATGCCTGTCCCGGAGGGACTCGGGACAGGCGGTTACGAGGCGTTTCAAGGGTTGGCCCGAGCTTCTCGGACAGGCCGGTGGAAGCGATCCATAAAATCGGCCATTAACGTTCCACGCCAGGCTCGGCCAGACCCCGTGGCCAAAGAGAAAAGGCCGCCAGCAAAGACGGCCTTTCGAAGGAGGGTGCGGAACTTTGAAGGTCTCGCAGCTGCATTATAACTCAGGTTCAGCCGGTTCGATGATTAACACTCCATTAAGAAGTCACAGCTGGATGGCCGGCGCCAATCACTTCAGGAAGGTTCGCGGGTCAACCGGCTCGCCTTGCTTGTAAATGGAGAAGTGCAGATGGGGTCCGTCGGCGCTCTCCATAAGGGCGCTCGCTCCCACCTTGCCAAGGTACTGGCCTTGCTCGAGGTCATCCCCGGGCCGCACGGCCACTTCTTGCAGGCAGGCATAGACGGTTTCGAGACCGCCCCCGTTGTCCAGCACGACCTGATAGCCCAAGCTCGCATCCTGGCCGGCGCTGACCACCCGACCGGCCAGGGCCGCCCTGACGGGGGATCCCTCAATCGCCTTGAAGTCTACCCCAGGGTGGAAGCGCCAGTCCTGAAGGGTCTTGGAGTAGACCCAGCCGTAGGAGACTGCCAGCCCGCCGGAAATCGGCGGGGTGATGGTCGACAGGTCGGGCGCCTGGGCCGGCGTCGGAGCGGGAGTTGAAGCGGGGGTTGAAGCGGGCGTCGCGGCGGCCGGCGCAGCGGGCGCTGGGGTCGACGCCGAGATCCCGGCGGGTGCCGTCTGCGCGGGCGCCTTCGACCCGGCCACCAGCCCGGTCTTGCCCCCCCTTGTCCCCGCGTTCAGCTGGGCCAGTTGGGTTCGGTAGACGGCGAACATGGTGATCAGCGCGGCCAGGGCGATGACGGCCACGCCGGCGTAGTACCACTTGGCCAGGTTCTTCCACGATACGCGGCGGACCCAGACCGGCGCCGGCCGCCAAAGCGGTCTGGCCACCCAACGCCGGGCCCGCTCGATGACCGCTCTTGGGTTGAGGCCCGAGGTCTTCTGCTCAGTCAACGGAATCACCTCGGACCCATTATCCCCATATTTTTCCTCTTCCATGCATGGGTGGCCGAGGTCCCGCCCCTCGAGCCTCAGCTGCCGGACATCTTCTCGATCGACACTCCGGTGTAGTAATGCTGGATGATCTCCTGATACTTCTTTCCGAGGTTGGCCAAGCCGTTGGCGCCGAACTGGCAGAGTCCGACCCCGTGCCCGTAGCCCCTGACCTGAAAGACCGCCTCGCCGTTCTGAACGGTGACGGTGAACTTGGATGACCGGAGTCCCAGGGCCAGGCGGAAGTCCGTGGCCCGCATGGTCTTGCCGCCGACCCTGACGGTCTTAGCCCGTCCGGTGGGCGTCCGGTCGACGATTTCGATGGCCGACCGTTGGCCGGTCGAGGCGTAGACGCTCAGGGCCCCTGTCCCCGGGAGCTTGGCTTCGACTTCGGTAAGGGTCAACTTGGCCGTGCTCGTGTACCAGGGTGATTCCTTGTCCCAGTCGCAGGGGACGCTGCGAAGGTAAGGGATCTTCTCGGACCACACGTCCTCGGAGTTCTCCGTGGGACCGGCCGAGGTCGAGTGAAACTGGGCGTCGATGGGCAGGCCGTCGTAGACGATGACCAGGCCCTCGGTGTCGCTCACGGCCTTGCTGATCTTGGCCCAGTAGGTCGGGTAGTTGAGCCACCCCCAGCTCTTCTTGAGCTCCTCCGTGGACCGCCAGGCCTGCCCCTTCGCCGGATCGGTGGAGACGTCCGCCCCGAGATCGCCCTCCAGGCCGGCCCCGCCGAAGGCCCGCATCTTCTTGACCGCCAGCGTCCGGGCCACGATGGCCTGGGCCTTCAGGGCTTCCGGTTCGAAGTTGGCCGGCATCTCCGCGGCGACCACGCCCTTGACGTAGGCCTCGAGGGCCATCGATTGGACTTTGCCCCCCGGGTCAACGCGGACCTTGATCGCCGGTCCGTTCCCGATCTCGCCGGGTTGCCCGGGTTCCAGCAGCCCCGGGCCGAAGGCCCTCCCGATTACCAGGGCCGGCAAGGCGACGACGGCGACGAAGACGAGGATGACCGTGCCCGCGAAGATTCGCCCCATAACGCTCCTCCTCCCAGCAGTTACCAGTCTATAGTGTATTGGCTGACCCGCTCGCCTATGTCCCCAAACGACAAGCCGGGGCGCCCGCAGTGCGG